>DAOQRI010000512.1:0-2469 GCA_035355475.1 Rhodoferax sp.
GCCCGGTCAACTGCGGGTGGTGTTGGGTGCTCCACCCGCTCGATGACTGCTTTATGGAACTCCGTCGGCAATTCAGTGAGCATCACTTGATGGGTTCAACGGCCGGTATCGGGCTGGCATTTCGATAAACCGAAATTCGGCTATGGGCACGTTGAAGTCCGCCACGAACGGCTTGTGACCGGCGTTGAACTGGACAGCCGGTATGCAGCCTGTCGTCAGCGACTCCAACGGGTCTAATGCAGCAACTCGCCGAACCTTCGAAATCTTTGCCCGCGTTGGCTTTCCAGTCTTTCTTGGGCCAGCAGCGTAGCAAAACCCCTATTGCATAAGTAAAAAGGCCGGCACGAAGCCGGCCTTTCAGAAGCACTACTTACTTCTTAGGCTTTGTTGGAGCCGGTGGAGTACGTTTGATGGTCTCCACAACGTGTGTCGACGGCCTTTGCTGGGCTTGCTTCACGGTTGTGAACTCACCAGTTTTGGCATTGCGGCCAATTTTCTGAGCTGTCATGATTTCTTTCCTTAAAAAAGTTGAAGGCACCGACAAACAACAACAGTTTCATGGCAAGATGTGAATCTCACTCCCAAGTGAAACTTCCCCTGTCGGCAACGATGGGGCGCTTGAGCCAAGGTTACCGCCTTGGCTTTTGCGTTTCTGCGAGCCTAATATAACTGTTTCAACAACACATTTAGTTGATTTGCTACCAAATGGACGCTATAGGTAGTGTTTTTAGCGCATTTTTGACTATTGCTCGCTCAAGCTCTCAGCCATGATCAATTTCCCAGCCCGGTCAATGCGCAACATCCGCGCCGTGCCGCCCTTGGCCAGCAGCATCATGTCCATCGGGCCCTTGTCTTCTGTCGGCCGCACGCCGCGCTGGTAGATCACAATTTTCTCGAAGGTATCAGCCACCAACTGGCGGGTCTGCAGCCTGGCCTCGGGGTCTTGGGCATCGACCCCGGCTGCCAGGCGCTGCCAGGCTTCGTCCGTTCCCTTGATGTCGGTGCGCACCAATGCAGTCAGGTCACGCTCAGCAGCTTGTATCACGCCCTGCAGCCGAAGCTGTTCAGCTTCCATCTCACGCGCCCGGCGGGCAAACGTGGCTGGCACGCCATCCTCGGCGCTGGCCAGCATGGCATCTGTCAGTCGCTCCAGCTTGGCGTCGACCTCGGCCAGATCGGCACGGGCTTTGGTCAGCGCAGCCACGGGCCCGGCGCTTCGGTCAGATCCGTACAGCGCCTGCAGGTTTACGATGTCGCTGCAGTACGCCATCAGGGCGCGCTCAAACGGAGCCACGCTCACTGACCCGGCCACGCTGCAGCCGCCGTGGCTGTAGCTGGTGCAGTGCAGCCGCCGGTGGCCGTCCTGGATGCGGCCTTGCGGGTCACGGTTGCGCGTGCCAATGTTTTGCCCCACCAGGGCGCGGCCGCAATAGCCGCACACCGTGATGCCCAGCCCGGTCAAAATGTGCGGCACCGGCCCGTGCGCCTTGCGCCGCCCGCGCCCGCTGTTGGCCAACTGCAAGTTATCCCACTCGGCCTCCGTGAGCAGGGCAGGGTAGTAGCCCGGCAAGTGGTAGGTTTCATCTCCCACCGTCAGTTCTTTCTCGCCAATCAGCGCCCGCTGTTTTATCAGCCGGTAGATCTGCAGCGCCTGGGGGCCACGCCCAGTCAGGCTCAAGCCCTCGGCAGTCAATCGCTCCAGAATCTTGGTGGCGCCAAATCCCACCAGGTACAGCCGCAGCCCTTCGCGCGCCGCCGCCACACGCTCGGGTATCTCCTGCCATACACCATCGACTCGCTGCAGCCATGCTGGGTCTTTTCCGTTACGGATCAATCCCCGGTAAGTGCCATCCAGCCAGCCCTGGCACTGCTTGCGGATGCTGGCCAGCACGCGCTTGCTCTTAGTGTCAGATTCTTCGTGGGCACGAATCATCACCAGCAGGCTGTACACCAGGTCCATCGGGTTCGCCTTGAGGTGCTCGCGGCTGTACTGCTTACCGTCCGAAGCCGTGACCACGGTAATCCCCGCGTTGACGATCTGTGCGAGCTGGGCCTGCGCTTGGATAGGCTCGGCGCGGCTCAGCCGGTCAAGCCCCTCGACCACCAGCACCGACCCCACCGGGATTCTGCCTTGCTGCACTGCCACTAGAAATACCCCCAACGCACCCGATTTGACGTGGCGCTGGTGATAGGCTGACAATCCCTCATCGCGCATGCTCAAGGTTTCATCCAGCAGCAAGCCATGCTCAGCTGCCCACTTGGCTGCATATGCCGCCTGACGGTCGCTGCTGTTGCCTGTCGACTGGCGCGGGTCGCTAAAGCGCGTGTAGCTGTAGACAAGACCTGTCAAAATAGCCCCCATGAACACAAATTTAAAGAAGAAGATGCCGAGTATAGGTATGGTATCGCTCGGGTGCCCCAAGGCACTCACGGATTCCGAGTTGATCCTGACGCAACTGAGCGCCGAGG
>DAOQRI010000513.1:0-2461 GCA_035355475.1 Rhodoferax sp.
CGAATCGTGCAGCACGCAGTCAAATTCGATCTCATCCACCTTGGCTACCGCACCAATGTCACCTGGCACCAGGCTAGGCACTTCGACATATTCCTTGCCCTGCAATTGGTAGAGATGCGCCACTTTGAACGCCCGTTTTCCCGACCCGACAAACAACTGGGCATCTTTGCGCACGGTGCCCTGGTGCACGCGAAACACGCCGAGTTTGCCAATGAAGGGGTCCATGACCACTTTGAACACATGGGCCAGCACATGCAGGGATGCATCCGGTTGTGCCTGAAACGCCTGTGGTTGCTCGCCCGGCTCACCGCGATAAAACGGCGGTGGGTTGCCTTCGGCCGGGTTGGGTGCCAGCTTGGCCAACGCATCCAGCAACTGGGGCACGCCCGCGCCGGTCTTGGCCGAAACAAACAGAATCGGTATCAGGTGACCAGCACGCAGCGCAGCTTCAAACGGAGCATGCAGCTCTTGTGGTGACGGGTCTAGGCCGTCCTCCAGATAACGCGCCATGAGGCTGTCGTCTTCTTCGATGATCTGGTCAATCAGCGCGCGGTGCGCTGCCGCCACCGATGCGAAATCACTCTCTCCATCCGCATGACCCAGCAGCTCGACGACATCTTTACCGTCGTGCGCTGGCAGATCCAGCAATAGGCATTGCTTGCCAAAACGTTCGCGAATGGTGTTGACCAAAGCCGGCAAATCCACGTTGTCAGCGTCGATCTTGTTGACAACAATCATGCGGCACAGGCCGCGTTCACCCGCCAGCGTGAACATGCGGTCCGTCGCCAGTTCAATGCCGGTTTGAGCGTTGATGACAATCAGTGCGGTATCTACACCCGCCAGCGCAGCAATGGCCTGGCCTGCAAAATCGGGGTATCCCGGTGTGTCGATCAAGTGCAATTGGGCGCCATCCCATTGCATGCTGGCTAACGCCGTTTGCAGTGAGTGCCCAAACTCTTTCTCCAGGGGATCGAAGTCGCAGGTGGTGTTGCCCTTCTCGACCGTGCCACGGCCTGTGATGGCCCCCGTTGCAGCCAACAGGCTCTCGGCCAATGAGGTCTTGCCTGCGGCTCCGTGGCCGACCAGTGCAACGGTACGAATGTGGGTGCTGGATGTTTGGGTCATGACAAGCTCTCTTTGGGTTGTTGGCTGGGAATGCGTAAGCGCAATCTCTGTGCAGATATTACCTGTGCGTAGCCCGTTTTTAGCCTGCCAGACGGGCATGCCCCGCGCATAAGTTGATGCAGGTCAATAGTCGCATCCAAGCCCCCCAAAGGGCGCCTGAAATCCCGGTTCAGGCCTTTTGCAGCCGCGTAAATGTCTTGCGGAACTTGGCCACCTTGGGCGCTGCGACGGCCATGCAATAGCCCTGGTGTGGATTGCGCTCAAAGAAATCCTGGTGGTAGGCTTCAGCGGCCCAGTAGTTGGCAACCGGCAGCACCTCGGTCACGATGGTGCGGCTATAGGTGCCACTCGCTGCCATTTCGGCGAGCACCTCCCGCGCTACTGCTTCCTGCTCGGGTGTGGAGAAATAGATGCCGCTGCGGTACTGCGTCCCGCTGTCGTTTCCCTGGCGGTTGAGCGTGGTCGGATCATGGATGACAAAAAAGATCTCCAGGATTTCACGCGTGCTGATCAGCAACGGGTCGTACACCAGTTTGACCACTTCATTGTGACCGGTGGTGCCGGTGCATACATCCTCATAAGTGGGTTGGTGCTGGTGGCCGTTGCTGTAGCCCGACTCCACATCCACGACGCCTGCAACCTGCACGTATACCGCTTCTGTGCACCAGAAGCAGCCACCACCCAGAACAATGGTCTGGAGATTGTCGGAAACATTCTGAGGCACGTGCATTCTCCCCTGGCTGAATCAGCCGTTTCGAAAGCACCCATCATAGACATGCCGCGAACACCCTGCGGTCAACAGGTGCTTGCACTCTTCTTGGCCAGCGGGATGACTTGCACGGCCACAAGACTGGCGAGAATCAGAGCGCACCCCAGCAGTCCGGTGGTTGTGATCCGGTCGCCCATCAGCACGTACCCAAACATCGCTGCAAAAAGTGTCTCGGACGACAACACAATGGCCGCATCGGCAGCGTGGGTATAACGCTGGGCGACCACTTGTGCGGTAAATGCAATCCCCACCGAAAAAACGCCGGTGTATAGCAACGCCCCCGTTGCGGCCAACAGCCCCTGAAAACTGACAGGCTCAAAGGCCAGCGCCCAAAGGGTAGCAAGCAGGCCGCAAATGGCGAATTGCCCGCCAGCCACCAGGAATGGCGCCTCCATACGGTGCGCGACGCGACCAACCAGCAACACATGTAAGGCCCAGGGAATGGCAGAAGCCATGACCCAAAGGTCCCCATCCCCAATAACCTGGAGGTCAGCGCCTGACAGCAAGAACGCCCCAAATACACAGGCCAAACCGGCCAGCCATACGGACCAGTGCGGGAGGTGACGC
>DAOQRI010000514.1:0-2451 GCA_035355475.1 Rhodoferax sp.
ACAAGATTGCGGTTGCCGGGGCGTCCGGTCGCATGGGTCAGATGCTGATTGATGCGATCCGCGTAGCCGACGACTGCACCCTCTCGGGTGCGCTGGACGTGGCAGGCAATCCGGCCATCGGTCAGGATGCGGGTGCCCTAATGGGTAAGCCCACGGGGGTTGCCATTACCTCAGACTTGCGTGAAGGTTTGCTGGGCAGCCATGTACTGATTGACTTCACGCGACCCGAAGGCACCTTACAGCACCTCAAGATCTGCCGTGAGTTGGGCATTGCCGCTGTTATCGGTACAACCGGTTTCACCGACGAACAAAAAGTGGAAATTGCCAGCCTTGCCAAGGGCATGGCCATTGTCATGGCGCCGAATATGAGCGTGGGTGTCAACGTCACGCTCAAATTGTTGGAAATGGCGGCCAAGGCTATGGCTACCGGTTACGACATCGAAATTGTCGAGGCGCACCACAGGCACAAGGTGGACGCGCCGTCCGGGACGGCGCTGAAGATGGGCGAGGTCATTGCCGATGCCCTGGGGCGTGACCTGAAAGACTGTGCGGTGTACGCCCGTGAAGGTGTAACCGGCGAGCGGGATCCCTCATCGATTGGGTTTGCCACCATCCGCGGCGGCGACATTGTGGGCGACCACACGGTGCTGTTTGCCGGAATCGGCGAACGCATCGAGATCAGCCACAAGTCATCCAGCCGGGCCACCTATGCGCAGGGCAGTTTGCGTGCCGTGCGCTTCCTGGCCGGCAAGAAATCGGGCTTGTTTGACATGTTTGACGTGCTGGGCTTGCGATGAACGCCTGGGACCTGCTGCGCCAAAGTGACGCGGTAGGTACTGGCGTTGCACTGGTTCTGTTGGCGATGTCGGTGGGCAGCTGGGTTGTCATTCTGTGGAAGTCCTGGCTGCTGTTGCGCGCGCATGGCGATGTGGCGCGCAGCATTGGCGCTTTTTGGCAAGCCCCTTCGCTGGACGAGGGATTGCGCAGCCTGCGTCATTTTGACCGTGAGACTTTGGTTGCACCTCTCGTCGAGTCGACCCAAATCAGCACGACGGGCACCCTGGCGGGGTCGGGGGACCGTTCCCAGCAACTCACACGGTTATTGCGTGACGCTTTGCACGCTGTGTTGCTCAAGTTGCAGGCGGGGCAGGTTCTGTTGGCCACGGTTGGGGCGACCGCTCCGTTTGTGGGTTTGCTGGGCACCGTGTGGGGTATCTACCATGCGCTGATTGGAATTTCAGGGGCGGGTCAAATCAGCATTGATAAGATCGCAGGGCCTGTGGGCGAGTCCCTGGTCATGACCGCCGCCGGGTTGACTGTGGCGATTCCAGCGGTATTGGGCTACAACGTGCTGGGTCGCTTTATCGGCCGCATTGAAGCCGATCTGGAAGGATTTGCCCGTGATCTACGCGAGCTGTTGACATCATCATGAGCTTTGGTCGTCTCGAGCGTACGCCGGGTCCACAGCCCATGAGCGAGATCAACATGACACCGCTGGTGGATGTGATGTTGGTGCTGGTGGTCATCTTCATCATTACGGCGCCCCTGCTGGTCAGCGCGGTCAAAGTGGATTTGCCCACCACGCCAGCGGCCGCCGGGCTCAAGGCTCCCCGTTTCTTGACGCTCACGATTGACCCTGCGGGACAAACCTTTGTTGATGACAGGCTTCTGGATTCCAGCGCACTGCTGGCAGCGTTGCGCCAGTCTGCACAAGTCCAATCCGATACCGAAGTGCGCCTGCGGGCCGACGCCGGCGTTCCCTACGGACGTGTCGTCGAAGTCATGGGCTTGGCGCATGCCGCCGGGCTGCACCGCATCGGCTTTGTGGCCGATCCGGTGCGCAGCGTCAAATAGACACCGGCCCGCCCGGCCACGCCGGAGCGAAGCGCCTAAAATCCCTGCAAGCACTTCATCTGGCGGCGTATTGGCCGCAACTTCACCCATGCAAGACAAATACCAACACCTGGCCATCGAAAAAGCGGCGCAAGAGCACTGGGCGCAACCCCTGTGGAACGGCCAGAACGCTTACCGCGTAGGCGAGGACGCGCGTGACGCAAACGGTCAACTCAAGAAAAAGTTCTACGCCTGCTCCATGCTGCCCTACCCCAGTGGCAAGCTGCACATGGGCCATGTGCGCAACTACACCATCAACGATATGCTGGCGCGCTACCTGCGCATGAATGGCCAGAACGTGTTGATGCCCATGGGCTGGGACGCTTTTGGCCTGCCCGCTGAAAACGCGGCGCTGAAGAACGGTGTACCGCCCGCCAAGTGGACCTACGAGAACATCGCCTACATGAAGGGCCAGATGCAGGCCATGGGCCTGGCGATCGACTGGAGCCGCGAGGTCGCCACCTGCGACCCCAGCTACTACAAGTGGAACCAGTGGCTGTTCCTGAAGATGCTGGAAAAAGGCATTGCCTACCGCAAGACCCAGGTCGTCAACTGGGA
>DAOQRI010000515.1:0-2448 GCA_035355475.1 Rhodoferax sp.
GAGATTCAGCGGCTTTTTTTTGTTTGAAAAAAGTGTCCATTCGTGCACGTTCATAGCGGCATGGCCACCAGATCATGTCCTTGCGCCGCCACAATACGGGCCTTGGTGAATTCACCCACTTTCAGTGTTTTGCTGATTTTCTCGGGCGGCAGCAGCCGCACAACACCATCGATCTCAGGTGCATCGGCATAGCTCCTGCCAACGCCACCGCGCTTTCCCATACCAGGCGCAGAGTCAACCAGAACCTGCATGATTGACCCAACGCGACGTTGCAGCTTCGACGCAGACACTGCTTCGGCTACTTCCATAAATCGCACGCGACGCTCTTCACGGAGTTCGACGGGCAACATGTTGGGAAGATCATTCGCGATGGCTCCGCTTACAGGACTGTAGGCAAAACAACCGGCTCGGTCGATCTCCGCTTCACGGATAAAGCTCAGCAAATGTTCGAACTCTTCTTCAGTCTCACCCGGAAAGCCTGCAATGAAAGTGCTGCGAATCACGATTTCGGGACAGACGCTGCGCCACTTGAACAGCCGCTCCAAATTTTTTTCACCACTCGCAGGACGCTTCATGCGTCGCAATACATCGGGGTGACTGTGTTGGAGCGGAACGTCCAGATAAGGTAGAACCAGCCCGGATGCCATCAGAGGAAGAATGTCATCAACGCTGGGATAGGGGTAAACATAGTGCAATCGCACCCACGCTCCGAAAGGCTCTGCAATCTCACTTAATGACTGCACCAATTCAAGCATGCGCGTTTTCACGGGCTTGCCATTCCAAAACCCTGTCCGGTATTTGACGTCCACACCATAAGCCGACGTATCCTGGCTAATTACCAGAAGCTCCTTCACACCACCTTCGAACAGCGCAAGCGCTTCAGTCAGCACATCCCCGATTGGGCGCGACACCAAGTCACCTCGCATCGACGGAATGATGCAAAACGTACAACGATGATTGCATCCCTCGCTGATTTTCAAGTAAGCGTAGTGCCGTGGTGTGAGTTTGATACCCGCAACGCCGAACGAATTCGGCACCAGATCAATAAACGGATCATGTGGTTTTGGTAAATTGACGTGCACCGCATCCATTACTTCTTGCGTAGCATGCGGCCCGGTAACGGCCAATACTTTAGGATGCATTTGACGCACCATATTGTCACCGTCGCCCACTGTCTTGGCACCCAGACAACCAGTCACAATCACTCGACCATTCTCAGCCAATGCCTCGCCAATGGTGTCCAGACTCTCTTTGACTGCATCGTCAATGAAACCGCAGGTGTTGACAATCACCAAATCGGCGCCCTGAAAGGTCTTGGAGGTTTTGTATCCCTCTGCACTCAATTGGGTCAGAATCAGTTCGGAGTCGGTAAGGGCCTTGGGACAACCCAAGCTGACAAAACCGACCGTTGGTACGCGGACGCCGGGAGAAATAACTTCACTCATGCGACGATTGTCGCCGCTTTTGTCGAATTCTTGAACAAACAGCCAGCCAAGCGCTTACCGCTTCAGACCAAAAGTCCCAAGAAGTTGCTCAGTTTGCTTTTGCATTTGCTCCTGCATTTGCTGAAACAGGGGATTGCCCATGGCACCTTGGACCAGAGGTGCCTGCATCTGCATCAGTGCCTGCATATTTTTTTCCAAATATCCACCCATCAGTCCCTGCATTGCATGCCCATAAAAGCGAATCACATTCGCCAGCACTTCAGCGGTAAACATGGGCGTTCCATTGGCCTCTTCTTCAAGAATAATCTGCAGCAAAATGCTGCGGGTGATGTCCTCGCCCGTCTTGGCATCTCGAACAACACATGGTTCACGCTCCATTACCAGCTGCTTGATCTCTGCCAAAGTGATGTAGCTCGAAGTATCTGTGTCGTACAAACGGCGATTGGGATATTTCTTTATTACCCGCTGGGATGGCTTGCGGTCAGCGCTGGATTTGCTTTGCATGGCGGAGTAAAAATTCCCTGGTAATCACGGGCGTATTGCAGTGCAGCAGATTCTAGAGAATTGCCATGCTTTAACAGCAGTGGAATACCCTATAAACAGGTGTAAAAAAGCCCTGATTCCACAAAGAAACCAGGGCTATCCTGTTGGTAGGCGCGATTGGACTCGAACCAACGACCCCCACCATGTCAAGGCATCGTCAACACGCTGCCACGCCGATCTACAGCTATTGTATACGGCAAAGTTTCTTAAATGGATCCTGATAGCTTTGTCAGTCCGAGAAGCCTTGGACAACCATACGACCTCATTAGACATATCAAATGCGACTCATAAACTTGCTCTGATGCGGTTGGAATAAGTATTTGACCAAGATAGGATTTACATCTCATGGCAAATCTTTTGACTTAGATCAATTTTGATTGACCAGGTTCATCTTCGTTCAGTCCACTTTTTATCGTCACATGTATTTATGAAAGCCTGTGATGGCGTTAAGGCACTGTTG
>DAOQRI010000516.1:0-2429 GCA_035355475.1 Rhodoferax sp.
CACTGGCGGCGCAGTTCTTCAGCGACTGGATGTTCCTGCGCATCAAGTGGTTTACGAATGACGCACCATCCGGGTCCGTTTCGGTTTCCGACTTGCAGGTGCTGGGGCTAACCATCGAGAGCCCCATTTCCAAATACATTTTGTGCCTGTCGATTCTGGTTGTCATGGCCCTGCTGGCCAAGAACTTGGTGCGTGGCGCAGTAGGTCGCGAATGGATGGCCATCCGTGACATGGACGTTGCAGCGGCCGTGATCGGTATTCGGCCCATGTTTGCCAAACTCAGCGCATTTGCTGTGAGTTCCTTCATCGTGGGCGTCGCTGGTGCCTTGTGGGGATTTGTCTATTTGGGAGCCTGGGAACCTGCAGCGTTCTCGGTCGATATGTCGTTCAAGATGCTGTTCATGGTCATCATTGGCGGCATGGGCTCCATCGTAGGCAGCTTCTTTGGCGCTGGCTTTATCGTCTTGTTGCCGATTTTCCTCAACCAGTTTCTTCCCGTGCTGGGCAGCTTGTTTGGAGTCGAAATCTCCACGGCCGGTATCTCCCATGCAGAACTGATCATTTTCGGTGCCCTGATTGTGTGGTTCCTGATTGTGGAGCCGCATGGTCTGGCCAAGCTGTGGGCGCTTTCCCGTCAGAAGCTGCGTCTGTGGCCGTTCCCCCATTGAGTTTCGCTGCGTTGTTCGTTCGTTAACCACAGGCATGCCAATGCCGATCTTTAGGAGACTTTCATGAAAATTCGCAACATTGTTCTGGCCAGTGTGCTGGCCGCTGCCGGTGCTGGCGCATTCGCGCAGGCCAAGGAGCAGTTCTTCCCGGGTCTGCCCTACCGTACCGGACCGTATGCGCCCAATGGCGTGCCATGGGCGAACGGATACTCCGATTACCTCAAGCTCACCAATGCGCGCGGCGGCATCAATGGCATGAAGATCATTTACGAAGAGTGTGAAACCGGTTACGACACCGCGCGCGGTGTGGAGTGCTATGAGCGCCTGAAGGGCAAGCATGGCGGCGCTACCGTGTTCCAGCCGCTGTCCACCGGCATCACCTTTGCACTGACCGAAAAAGCCCCTGGCGACAAGATTCCTCTGATCACTGCCGGCTACGGCCGCAGCGAAAGCCAGGATGGCACCGTGTTCAAGTGGAACTTCCCTCTGGCTGGTACCTACTGGCTGGCAGCCGACGCACTGGTGCAGACCATTGGCAAAAAAGAAGGCGGCATGGAGAAGCTCAAGGGCAAGAAGGTCACCTTGGTGTACCACGATTCCCCGTATGGCAAGGAGCCCATTCCTCTGCTGCAAGAGCGTGCTGCGCAGTTGGGCTTCAATCTGCAATTGCTGCCTGTGACGGCACCTGGTGTTGACCAGAAAGCCGCATGGCTGCAAGTGCGCCAGGCCAAGCCTGACTATGTGCTGCTGTGGGGCTGGGGCGTGATGAACTCCACCGCTCTGAAAGAAGCGCAAGCCACAGGCTATCCCCGCGACAAGATGTATGGCGTGTGGTGGTCGGGTGCTGAGCCCGACGTGAAGGACGTGGGTGAAGGTGCCAAGGGCTACAACGCCGTGACCATGCAGCACGGTGCTGAACCTCAGTCTGCCGTAGTCAAGGAAATCATGGACAAGGTCCATGCCAAGGGCGAAGGCTCCGGACCCAAGGAAGAAGTGGGTTCCGTGCTCTACATGCGCGGTGCGATGAGCGCCATGCTGGCGGTGGAAGGTGTGCGCCGTGCTCAGGAGCGTTTTGGAAAAGGCAAATGGATGTCGGGTGAGCAGGCACGCTGGGGCTATGAGAACCTGGCGCTGGATCAGAAGAAACTCGACGCCCTGGGCTTTGCTGGTGTGATGCGTCCCATCAGCACATCCTGTGCTGACCACATGGGTTCCAACTGGGCGCGTGTTCACACATGGGATGGCAAGAAGTGGAACTTCTCGTCTGACTGGTTGCAGGCCGACGAGATGATCCTCAAGCCCCTGGTCAAGACCACTGCGGCCAAGTACGCAGCCGAGAAGAAGCTGACACCCCGCACACCTGCGGATTGCCAGTCCTGATCGCAACGGCGGCCCTGACGGGCCGCCAAATGAAAGCCCGGCCAAGCGGGGCTTTCATTTGGTTTGAATGGAACTACCACCATGAGTGAAACGAAAAACATTGTTCTCAACGTAAACGGCATTGAGGTCATTTACAACCACGTGATTCTGGTGCTCAAGGGCGTGTCACTGCAGGTACCCGAGGGTGGCATCGTCGCCATTTTGGGAGGCAACGGTGCGGGAAAGACCACAACGTTGCGGGCCATCTCCAACCTGCTGGCTGGCGAGCGTGGCGAAGTGACCAAGGGCTCCATCGAGTTGCGTGGAGAGCGCATCGAAAATCTGTCTCCCGCCGATCTGGTGCAACGCGGCGTGGTGCAGGTGATGGAGGGGCGTCACTGC
>DAOQRI010000517.1:0-2425 GCA_035355475.1 Rhodoferax sp.
TTCATGGTGTGGTGGCTCTTGTGGCAGTGGAAGGCCCAGTCGCCTTCCTCGTCGGCGAGAAATTCGATCTGCCGCATTTGGCCGACCGCGACATCGGTGGTGACCTCGTACCAGCGGGTGCTCTTGGGAGTTGGCCCGCCATCTGTGCCTGTGACGAGAAACTCGTGCCCGTGCAGGTGGATCGGGTGGTTGGTCATCGTCAAATTTCCGATGCGGATGCGCACCTTGTCATTGAGCCGCACGTTTAGCGAATCGATGCCGGGGAAGATTCGGCTGTTCCAGCTCCACAGGTTGAAGTCCAGCATCGTCATGATCTTGGGCGTGTAGCTCCCAGGGTCGATGTCGTAGGCGTTGAGCAGGAAACAAAAATCCCGGTTCACTTCATCGATCAACGGGTGCTTGGCTTTGGGGTGCGTGACCCAAAAGCCCATCATGCCCATGGCCATCTGCGTCATTTCATCCGCATGCGGGTGGTACATGAAGGTGCCGGGGCGGCGCGCCACGAATTCATAGACAAACGTCTTGCCCGGCTGAATAGCAGGCTGGGTCAAGCCGGCCACACCATCCATACCACTGGGAAGGCGCTGGCCATGCCAGTGGATGCTGGTGTGCTCAGGGAGCTTGTTGGTGACAAAAATCCGCACGCGGTCGCCCTCGACCACTTCGATGGTGGGGCCAGGGCTTTGCCCGTTGTAGCCCCACAGGTGGGCTTTGAAGCCTGGGGCCATCTCGCGCACCACTGGCTCGGCCACCAAGTGAAACTCTTTCACGCCGTTGTTCATGCGCCAGGGCAAAGTCCAGCCGTTGAGTGTCACCACCGGGTTGTATGCGCGCCCAGTATTGGGCACCAGTGGCGGCATGGTGTCAGGGCTGGTTTGAATGACGGGATCAGGCAAGGCTGCAAGCGCCACGCGGCTCACGGCACTGACTGCAACCGCACCACCGGCGATACTGGCCAATCGAAAAAAATCTCTTCTGGATGTCATTGCTTTACTCTCGTGTTCAATGTCCAGCCGCGCCAGCGCTAGGCGCGCTGGTCATCACGGACAGGGAGGTCATAGTGGGGCGGCCGATCAACGATGCCTGCAAGGCTGCGTCCGCCAGCCAGTACTGCTGCTGCGCAGCGATGGCGGCGGTCACGGTGCCGACTTGATCACGAGCATCGGCCATCAGCTCAAAGACACCAATCAGCATGCCGTTGTAACGAAGCTGGTTTTCTTCGGAGATCACACGGCGCACGGGTAGCACCTCATCCCGATAATGTTTGGCCACATCAAAAGACGTGCGGTAGGCTGAATAGCTCTCGCGCAGGCTGGAGCCCGCTGCGCGCACCGTGGCCTCCAGTTGGTTGGCTGCCGCGAGAGTGCGGGCGTTCCACCCATCGCGCTGCATGCCGCCCCAGTCAAAGATCGGCAAGCGAACCGCCACTTCAAATCCGCGCGGATCAGTTCGTGTTCCGGCGGCGTTGTCGAATACCGTATTGCGTCGCGCGGTCAACTCGATGTCCGTGAAGCTGGTGATGATGCTCAGGCCTTGTAACTTGCCCACGCCAGCCAGTGCGCTTTGCGCCAAACGGATATCCAAGCGACCATTCGTCGCCAATGCGCCTACCGCATTTGGTTCGAGCGGCGCTTTGGGCAAATCAGGCAAGCGGTCGGGCAGTTGGAGCTGTTGTGCCTGCGTCTCATCAAGCCCCAGCAAACGAACCAGCTCCTCCCGGCTCGCTGTGGCCTGGTGTTGGGCGGTCGCCAGGCGGGTAGCGGCATCGGCATAGAAAGATTGCTCACGGGCTCGACTGATACGGTTGAAATTGCCCACCGACTGCATCCGCCGCGCGAGTTCGGCACCGGCCTCGGCGCTTTCAAACACCTGCCGTGCGTAGCCCAGGGTCTGCTGGGCCGCCACAGCACGCACCCAGGCTTGGCGTACCTGTGTCACACGATCCACCACCTCAGCGGACAGACGCAACTGCGCCTGCTCGATGCGACGTTCGGCGATTCCGGCTCGGGCTGGCAGGGTCAAGAGATCCAGCAGGCCAAACGAGAGCGAGCGCGCCAGCTCCAGTTCATCGCCAACCACCATGCGCTCAAAACTGAAGATGGGGTTGGCAATGCGGCCGACCTGTGCGGCGTCGGCAGACTCGGCCCAGCCCTGGGCCAGCAGGGCTTGCAAGGCGTGGCTGTTGGTCAATGCGAGTTGCACAGCTTCTTTCTGCCCAATCGGATTGGCCAGTAATTGGGCGGCGAGCTGCGCGCGTTGCTCACGTTCCTGATTGCTTTGGGCCAAGCTCAATTGCCCGTCAGTGAATACGGTAGTCTCGGTATTGACGCGATTCACGTTCTGCTCAAGGCTGACGCTGGCACAGCCAGACAGAACCCCGATAGCAACCACGGTCACTGCTAGCTTGGTGCGGCGCGATGTGAGC
>DAOQRI010000518.1:0-2419 GCA_035355475.1 Rhodoferax sp.
GACGCCACCAGCGAGGTCATCGAGCTGGACTGGCGCGGCGCGCCCGATGAATTCGCCGCCCGCCTGGCCGCCCAGGCTGTTGCACTGGAAGCCCCCGCGATCGACCAACCCGCCGAAGAAACGTCGTCATCGTCAGCAGTGTCACCCCGCGGCCCTGGCCGACCCAAACTGGGCGTGGTGGCGCGCGAGGTGACGCTGCTGCCGCGCCACTGGGAGTGGCTGGGCACGCAGAGCGGCGGCGCCTCGGTGGCGCTGCGAAAGCTGGTGGAAGACGCCAGCCGCGCGTCAGGCGTGCAGGACCGCGTGCGCCAGTGCCGCGCCGTGGGCTACAAATTCATGTCCACCATGGCCGGCCACGAACCCGGTTTTGAGGAAGCCAGCCGCGCGCTGTTTGCGGGAGATCAGGCAGGGCTGGATGCACGCATCGCTGACTGGCCCGTTGATGTGCAGGCGCATTTGAGGAGGGTGTTGGCGGATGCGTTTTTCTGGGCGTGAGGAATTGGGTTTTGGACTTCGGCTTCGTGTCCGAAGGCTTCGCCAAGTCGTAGAGGTTGCCGATATGAAGAAGTGGTGATACTCTGGTTAAAAACTGGTTACTAATAGGTTCTTATATGAATAAAACATGATTTATGCGACAATTTAAGGCTGTTATTTCGCGCAAGGCACAGGTGCTTCTATGAATACTGGACTTGGTCTTTTTGATGCAGTTCCGCCAGACGTCATGAATTTTGGTCAAGGAGTAGCCTTTGAGCCAAGGAAGATCCCTGATCTTTTGGGTCTGAAGAATGAAGATGTCTCGCGTTTGTCGGGCGTTTCTGTCAGCTCCGTTCGATACGATGAAAACATGCCGCAGCAGATGCACGAGCGACTAGAGGAAATTGGGGTCACCATCAATATGGTGGCATCGATGTTCAGTGGCGACGTTAATAAAACGGCAACATGGTTTCGGACACGTAATCCGATGTTGGGTGATGTCTCTCCACGCGACATGATTCGACTGGGGCGATATGAGCGGCTGCGCAAATTCATCATCAATGCGATGACACAGCGTAATGAAAAACCTGCACAGGCTTAACTTGGTAAAGCGATAACTTTGCCAAAACGCATTCAACATATTCCGAGCAAAGGCGGAATAGTCAGCCGACCGGCCCGCAGCCTTCTGGAATTGGATCGATTTAGTTCCGCAGACTTGCAGCACTGGCAGACGCTTTCCAAAAGCCTTGATGAGTTAAACGACGAGCTTCACTTTGGAACAGAGCCGCAAAGAAGGCGGCTGCGCCCGAAACTGGTGGAGGCCCTCAGGGGTGCGGGCACAACGCCGTTGAATTTGGACCGCTGGGTGCGTACAGTCACCTACCAATACAGTCTTCAACCTTTGTCTGCCGCGGGCAGCCTTCAAGCCGTTGGGCAGCGGTTTAATGCAGGATTCGAGTTGGACACTGGTACGCTGAGTCCTTGGCCCGCACTTTACCTGGCGCAAAATTTTGAAACTGCCTTTCGGGAGAAGTTTCAGCTAGCTAGTGATGTCGTGGCCGACGGGTTGACTCCGCAGGAGTTGGCTCTGGAGCATGACGTCAGCCACTCAACGGTATTTGTGCGTGGTCATATTGAGCAGGTGTTCGATATGAGTACCTTCCTAAGCCTTAACTCTGTTGCACGGGTACTGCGAGAGATCAAGATGCCGCAGGAAGCAGTTTCTTTGAGCAAAAAAGCTGAAAATAGACAAGAAGGATCTCTTTATGATCCAAAGCGGTATGCAGCTTTTTGAAGCGGTTGCGAAACAAAACTGGCGTGTTTTGCCTATTCAATTTGGCCTTCCAGCGCCAAGCCAAACATTGGCCGACCTGATTCGAGAGGCTGGTTTTGAGGCAATCCTGTATCAGTCCAGCAAAGGCCCGGGAAAATGCCTGGCGCTCTTCCCTGACAAACTGAGCGACCGATCCTTCATAGAATTGATAGATCCTCCGCCATCCACTTCCACTCATACTCGGTTGGACGTGAATACCGCTCCTTCATTAGAAGGTTGGGAGTCGATCCCAAGAAAGTCTAGGTAGTAAGCGACTGGTGAAAAGACCACTGCGACAAACAAAGTGTGACCTTAGCCCTCGTCAGATATGCATGAGCTGCTTTTATTTTTATAGCAAATTACCTCTGCGGATGCCCAGCGCGTTAACCAGCCGGCTTGCACAACGGTGCGGGCTGCATCACCTTGAAATCAAACGGTAATCCTACCAATTGCCTTGCGTACCAGTGCAGGTCATCGGCCTGGCCGGTGGATGTGCAGACGCATTTGCGGAAGGTGCTGGCGGATGCGTTTTATTGGGCGTGAGGGAAAGGTTTTGGGCTTCCGCGCAGTGATATCACCGCCTTAAACCACCGGCGACTTTGTCAATTTCAATATGCCGGTACAGTTGGACAG
>DAOQRI010000519.1:0-2418 GCA_035355475.1 Rhodoferax sp.
GAGGGTAAAACTGCCTTTGTGGGATTCGACAACTGGCGCCTCGTCATGGAGCAACTCGCCGCGCTAAAAATAGGCTTTCGCACCCAGTTCAAACTCAACAGCGGCGCACCCCACAGCCGGGTTGAAGATCGGCATATTCTGGCCTACCCAGTCACCAACCACGGTTTGGCAGGGTTGCCCAATGCGCGCCTCGCCAGCCAAATGCGCTTCAAGGTTGCCAAAAGCAAAGATGGCAAATACTTTGGCCTCATCACGCATTTGCCCAGCGCCATGCCGAGGGCTTTTTTTGAGCGCAGCACTGTTCGCCCGCCCGAAATCAAAGACCAAATTGCAGTCTGGCAGCAAGTGCATGATTTTTTGAATACACAGAGCCCCTCTCTGCTCAACCGCATTCGCAAGGGCTAAACCATGATTCACAAAACAGACTACACCAAAAAACTTGCCGCCTGGCTGCACGACCCTGCCGAGAAACAACTGGTCTTGATGCGTGACAGAGAAGGCCATGAGGGCGGCACATCGCGCCGCTTGCGCCACGCCCTGGAGATTTCATCCAGGCTGTTTGACAAGCGTGCCGACCACCTGGCTGCCGCTGCCGACCGACCGAACTGGCCGCGCGGGGATGATGCCAAGCGCTACCCCAAGTTCGAAGCCGTTCACTTCACAAGAGAGCCGGAGCTGATTCACCCGCTCTCTGGTGAATGTCTGAAGCTGGAGCCGCTCAATCTGGACATTGGCGTGGACAACATCAAGGCCGTCAGCCAAAGCCACTTCGAGAGCCTGATTCAAGACGACGACGAGAAAAGTGGCGAAGAGCTGCGCAAAACTTTTCTGGCATTCTGGCGCTTTGGCCCCGAGGTGGGTAAAGACGCAGATCAGCTCGGTGTGCTGTGGAACATGCTACCCGCCGACTCGCGCACGCCGGACCACAGCATCTGGTCGCATGTGGACACGGTGTCCGCCATCCATACTGCACTGGCTGGAGATGAAAAAGGGCCGGACCAACCAGCCTTGCTGGTGATGAGTTTTGGCCCGGTGCAAGGCTTTATTGGCCAAGCCCGCTCTACGTCCGACCTGTGGGCAGGCTCGCACCTGCTCTCCAGCCTGGTGTGGGAGGCCATGAAACCCATCGTCAGCCACCTGGGGCCCGACTGCATGGTGTTCCCGGCCCTGCGCGGCGTGCCGGTGGTTGACCGATGGCTGATGCAGCGCGACGTGGGCGGCGATGCCTTTGTGCAACTGTTTGAAAACATTGATTCCGAGTTACTGGCCGACCGCACCGACACCAACCCGCTGTTTGCCGCCAGCTTGCCCAACAAGTTCATGGCGATTGTTCCGTCAAAACAGGCCGCAGCCCTTGCAGAACATGCGGTAGCAGCTATCAAAAACGCAGCAAAAACCTGGGCGCGCGAAGCGGCACGGCTGGCCTTCGAGGCCGCTGGCGTGCCTATGACCGACGCCACCCACGCGCAGATAGCCCAACAATTGGCGGGCTTCCCCGAGGCGTATTGGGCTGTAGCCACCTGGCCGGTGAACGGGGCAGACCCGGCGGATGCTGAAGCCTTCATGAATGGCTACAAGGACGTGAGCGCCGCTGCTAAGCAATTGCACACCGCGCTCGACCAGATTCACCCTGATCTCAAAACACAAGGCGTGTTCCAAGAGGCGACCTGGAAGGTGCTGACCAAAGAACTCAAGCTCGACGGCCTGCAGTTCTGGGCACCCAACACCGGCATCCTGTATCCGGCGGTGTACGAGCTGGCCGAGCGTTCATTGGGTGCGGCAAAAGCCACCCGGCCCTTTGCGCCATTGTTGGAAGAAGGCCACCGCTGCACCCTGACGGGCGAGGCGGAGTGGCTCACCCACGACCGCGCCTTGCTGGGCTTGAACCGCAAAGACCGCAATAGCGGTGACACGCAAAGCGTATGGGCCAAGCTGGCCAAAAAGAAGAAGTCGTGGGTCAAGCCCGGCGAACACCTGGGTGCCATTGCCACCCTCAAACGCCTGTGGCCCACGATGTTTGCCGAACGCATCAGTGACTTGACTGGCGGCACGGTGCGCCGCTTTGTGGTCAGCACCCATGCGCTCGCCTTGTCCACCACACTGGAGAAGCTGGCCGACCCCGCGCAGCCACTGACAACCGACCAGCGATCCGCCCTGCAAGTGCTGGCAGCCACAGCTGCAGACTATGACAACGTGACCCTGCCAAAAGCCCTTTTGCGCACGCTGTACCAGCGGGGGCAGCTATCGGAAGCAGAGCAGATGACGCTGCGCAAACTGCCCGATATGCTGGAAAACCCGCCAGACGATGCTGCCCAAGCCCAGCACCTGGAGCGCACCATTCGTCAACTGCTGGGCGACAGTCGGCCAGAGACCTACTACGCACTCATCCTGATGGACGGCGACCGCATGGGCGGCTGG
>DAOQRI010000520.1:0-2416 GCA_035355475.1 Rhodoferax sp.
GAGGCTGTCCTTGACGGTGTTGCACGCGCTGCGGGATGCCGGCTTCTCGCTGTCCATTGATGACTTTGGTACCGGTTATTCGTCGTTGTCGTACTTGCAAAAAATGCCGGTGGCCGAGTTGAAGATTGACCGCTCCTTTGTCTGCAACGTGCAAGCCGGAACCGATGGAGCAGACCTGCTGGATTCCATCATCGCCCTGGGTCACCGCATGGGGCTGAGCGTGGTGGCAGAAGGTGCAGAGACGGCAGAGGAGTGTGCGCTTCTGAAAACGCTGGGTTGCGACTACCTGCAGGGCTGGTTTGTCGCCAAGGCCATGCCGATTGCGGACTTTGTCCAGTGGTTGAAGGTCAACGATCCATTTGTGCTGGTATCACCGAAATAGCGTCTGGGTTCGCAGCGCCTGTAGATCGATCACCCGCAACCCGCCGTACTCCACCTGAATTGCACCTTGCGCCGCCAGCGCAGTCAGCGCTTCGTTGACCCGCTGGCGCGACAAGCCCACCAGGTAGGCCAGCTCCTGCTGGGTGATGCGCAGCACCTCTCCCACACCCGGGTACAGCACCGGGTTGAACAACGAGGCCAGGCTGCGTGCCACGCGAATGTCGGGATTGGTCATGCGGTCAATCTCGCGCGCAGCGATGAACTGGCCCAGGCGCTCGTTGAGCTGGTTCATGACAAAGCGGTTGAAACCGATGGAGTGGTCCAGAAGCCAGTGGAACGTGTCCACGTGCAAGCCCGCAACGCGGCTCTTGCGAAGTGCCTGGATGTTGTAGCGGTAGGTCTCGCGCTTCATGGCAGTGCCCTCGCCAAACCAGCCACCAGGCGGCACCCCGGTGAAGGTCATGGTTTGGCCTTCCGCAGTGTCACTGCTCATCTTCAGCAGGCCATCCACCACCCCAAACCAGTAGGTCACCGGGCGACCCACACGGCAGATGTATTCACCGATGTCGGCATCGGCAATTTTCAGGTCATCGATGGCGCGGCCACGTTCCACCGGCGATAGCAGCTGAACCCATGGGATGGCGTCTAGCTCGGCCGTCGTCAACACGCGGCGGCGCTGGTGCAGGGCGGTGTCGTTTGGCATGTTTGGGTTTTGTAAGTTGCGAATAAGTGAAGGGAAAACACCTACCCGTAATTGCAAACATTGTCGTCCAAACGACAACTTGACGTCAAATGCGGGACTACTATTCGCATCCATACACGGCCCCTTTGCTTCGCATCGGGGTTGGATCAGTTGACAAGGATTCGGCAATGCAAACCACTTTTCCGCGCTTACTCCTAAAGCACGCCAGTGAGCGCCCTGAAGCGCCCGCCATGCGTGAAAAGGAATACGGTATCTGGCAATCGCTGTCGTGGGCTGATCTGTCGGCCATGGTGCAGCAACTCGCCGCTGGCCTGCACCAGGCTGGGCTGCGCCGGGGTGAGCACATGGTGGTGGTAGGGGCCAACCGGCCCCGTCTGTACGCGACCATGCTGGCCGTGCAATCGCTGGGAGCCATTCCTGTGCCGCTGTACCAGGATGCGGCCGCTGCCGAATGCGTGTTTCCGATCAACAACGCCGAGGTGCGCTTTGCCTTTGCAGAAGACCAGGAGCAGGTCGACAAGTTACTTGAAATCCGTGAGAACTGCCCGCAGTTGGAGCGCATTTACTTTGACGACCCCCGTGGTCTGCGCAAGTACGACGAGCCGTGCCTGGCTTCTCTCGATGAGTTGCAAGCCGCAGGGAAGGCTTTCGTTGGAATTCACCCGGACTTCTTTTCTGCTGAGGTCGAGAAGGCTGGGCCTAGCGATGTCGGTGCCATGTTTTTCACCTCGGGTACGACAGGCAACCCCAAGGGCGTGGTGCACACCCACAACTCGTTGCTCAACCGGGCGCGCGTGGGTGCAGACTTTGACAAACTGACCGGCTCCGAAGAGGTGCTGGCCTATTTGCCCCCGGCCTGGATTGGCCAGAACATCTTCAGCTACGCGCAATGGCTGGCGTGCGGCTATGTCGTCAACTGTCCCGAGTCGGCGGCCACAGTCACCATCGACCTTAAGGAAATTGGCCCGACCTACTACTTTGCGCCCCCCAGGGTGTTTGAAGGTCTGCTAACCAGCGTCATGATTCGCATGGAAGACGCCGGGGCTATCAAGCGTGGCATGTTTCATTACTTCATGAACATCGCCAAGAAGGTAGGTCCCACCTTGATGGATGGCAAGTCGGTTTCGATGATCGACCGCTTGTTATATGCCCTGGGCACGATCTTCGTCTATGGCCCCCTTCGCAATACCTTGGGCATGAGCCGCGTGCGTGTTGCCTATACGGCGGGCGAGGCCATTGGCCCGGACCTTTTCAGCTTCTTCCGCTCGATCGGCATCAACCTGAAGCAGCTGTATGGCTCCACCGAAACCGCCGTGTTTGTGTGTCTGCAAC
>DAOQRI010000521.1:0-2414 GCA_035355475.1 Rhodoferax sp.
GCCTGTACTGCCAGGGCCTGAACCAGTCCAGCAGCGGCACCGACAAGAACTGCGCGCTCATCAACCTGCACCTGGCCACCGGCCAGATCGGCAAACCGGGCGCCGGCCCGTTCTCGCTGACCGGCCAGCCCAACGCCATGGGCGGACGCGAAGTGGGTGGCCTGTCCAACCTGCTATCAGCCCACCGCGATCTGGCCAACCCCGCCCACCGCGCCGAAGTGGCCGCGCTGTGGGGCGTTCCTGCCGTGCCCGACAAGCCCGGCAAGACAGCGGTGGAAATGTTCCAGGCCGCTGCCGATGGCGAGATCAGGGCGTTGTGGATTGCCTGCACCAATCCCGCGCAAAGCATGCCCGACCTGGCCACCGTGCGCCGCGCGCTGGAACGTGCCGAGTTTGTGGTGCTGCAGGAAGCGTTTGCCACCACCGCCACCGCGCGCTACGCCGACCTGCTGCTGCCCGCCACTACCTGGGGCGAAAAGGAAGGCACCGTCACCAACAGCGAGCGCCGCATCTCCCGGGTGCGCGCAGCGGTGCCCGCGCCGGGACCAACCAACAACGGCCCACGCCACGACTGGTCCATTGCGGTGGACTTTGCGCAGCGCCTTGAATCGGTGCTGCGTCCTACGCAGCCCAGCCTGTTCCCCTACCCCACCCCCGAGTCGGTCTGGAATGAGCACCGCGAATCCACCCGCGGCCGCGACCTCGACATCACCGGCATGCACTACGCCATGCTCGATACGGCACCCCAGCATTGGCCGTATCCTGCGGACACGGCCCAAGGCCGCAACACGAACGGCAACGCGACCGCGTTGCCGGCCCTCAGTCAGCAATTTGGCAAGGCGCGTCTTTACGAAGACGGCGTATTCCCCACGCCGGATGGCCGTGCCCGCTTTGCCAATG
Organism: Rhodoferax sp.; assembly: GCA_035355475.1. Lineage (GTDB taxonomy): Bacteria > Pseudomonadota > Gammaproteobacteria > Burkholderiales > Burkholderiaceae_C > Allorhodoferax. The sequence goes on from DAOQRI010000521.1 coordinate 901, forward strand.
TGCAATACCGGCCCGTGGCCGAACCGCTGGATGCGCGTTACCCCTTCGCGCTGACCACCGGGCGTTTGCGCGACCAGTGGCACGGCATGAGTCGCACTGGCACGCTGGGGCGCCTGTTTGGCCATGCGCGCGAACCGGCGCTGCAGATGCACCCGCAGGACATGGCACGGCGCCAGCTCAAGGATGGCGACCTGGTGCACATCACCTCCCGGCGCGGCAGCATCGTCGCGCCGGTGCAGGCGGCCTCCGAACTGGGCCTGAGTCAGGTCTTCATGGCGATGCACTGGGGCGAGGAGCATCTGAGCGGTCTCAGCAGCACCGGGTTGCCGCTGAGCGGAGTCAATGCACTCACCAATTCCGCCTTCTGCCCGGACTCCAGGCAGCCCGAGTTCAAGCACGCCGCGGTCAAGGTGCTCAAGGCAGACATGCCCTGGACCCTGCTGGGCATGGCCTGGATTCCCGCTGAGCACGTGCTGGTGGTGCGCTCTGCCCTGCAGGCGCTGATGGGTCAATTCCCCTTTGCCAGCTGCACGCTGTTTTCCAATGGCACGACCACCCAGGGCAACGCCAGTGAGCGCAGCGGCGTGCTGTTTCGCGCTGCTGGCCATGAAGCTGTCGATGCAGCGTTGCTGCAATCCATCGAAACCCTGCTGGACCTCAACGGCCCCCATGTACTGCGTTATGCCGACACAAGGCGCGGTCAGCGCCGGGCGGTGAACCTGGTGCACGGTGAAGAAGCCGTCACACTGGAAGGCTTCATGCTGGCCGGCGATACCAGCGCGCAAGCCTGGATCAGCACTCTGCTGCAAGACCAGTTGCCAGCCCACAGTTATGGCCGCGCGCTGCTGGTGCCCGGTGCCACGCCCCCCATTGCGGTGGTGTCGCGCGGCAAGGCCGTGTGCACCTGCTTCAACGTGACCGATGCGGCCATCACCAGCGAACTGGGCCGGTGCCAGGGCACCGCGGGCGAACGCCTGGCCAGCCTGCAAAAGGCTCTGCAGTGCGGCACCAACTGTGGCTCCTGCGTGCCGCAACTGCAGCGTATGGTGCGCGCCACTCTAAAGACTGTCGCCGTTTGAGCGCGGCCGCTGCATAAGCACATAGCCCCCAGTCATCATCGTTCACAGACAATCCGGTCTATGGCAATTGGTAAATACATCAAGGAGATCGGGCGCGGTAAGGAAGGCGCCCGCGCGCTCACGCGTGAGCAGGCCACCGATCTGTTCGGCCAGGTGCTGGACGGTGCAGTGACCGATCTGGAGATTGGCGGCTTTTGCCTGGCCATGCGCATCAAGGGCGAAACTGCACAAGAGATGGCGGGTTTTCTGGACGCCACCGACGCCCGTCTGAACAAAATACCGGCCTGCGACAAGCCGGTGGTGGTCATCCCCAGCTACAACGGCGCACGCAAGCTGCCTGTGCTCACACCACTGCTGGCGCTGCTGCTGGCGCGCGAAGGGCTGCCGGTGCTGATTCATGGCACGGCGACCGAATCAACCCGTGTTTTCACGTCA
>DAOQRI010000522.1:0-2406 GCA_035355475.1 Rhodoferax sp.
GGCAACTACATCGCCCAGCGCCATCGAGCTTTGATCACGGTTCAACTCGACACGCAGATTGTTGTCTCGCGCAGCACGCGCCAGCGCGTTGAGCGCCCCCAATGCGCGACCGGCACTGGACACACGGTCAACCAAGCGCGCGGTCAGGTCGCGTAGTTCACGCGTAATCTGCGGATGCTCTTGTGTGGTGACGCTGTAGCCATGCGCGCGCAGCATTTCGTGCACCTTGAGCTTGGCGCGCAGGGGTTGCGCGGCCTGACCAGTGGACTTTTCGCCAATCACCAGTACCTCGTCGCTTTCCACATTGACGTAAAACACGGGTTTGCCGGCAGAGCGAAACGCCTCCTGCGCGGCCACCGCCATCAGCTTGGTGCCGCCGGTGACGTTCAGGGCAATGTGCTCGCTCTCATGTTCAGCCAGGTAGCTCAAAAAGCTGTCCGACAGAGCGGCGTAGTCATACGCGTTGGGCAGCTCCAGCGTCTCTACCACCATGCCGCTGGCCTTGGTCTGGATGACTGCGCGCAGGGCTTGCGCGGCATGCTTCATCTGTGCGCTACAGGCCAGCACCACTTTCTTGGGCCGCCAGGCATCGTCGAGCAGTGGCAAGAGGTTGGGCGTGGCTTGGGCAGAGACGAGGCAGAGGTGGGTGTCGTAGGTGGTCATTTGGTTAAATTTGTTCGATGGCTTGAAGGTGGAAGCGCTCTACACGGGCGTGCAGCCGCTCCAGTTCGTCAGCCGATAGTTCTTTCCCGCGCAAAGCAGCGGGCAGCGCCACACTGACATGCCAATAGGCAGCGCCTTTGGCGCACACCTGTGCTGCCAGATTGACTGGCAGGCTGCCAATGACGGTGTCGCCAGCCTGCACTTGTGCGGTGTCAAGGTGCGCAACGAACTGGCTCACGTTGAGCTTTTGGCGCTTTGCCCATTCCATGGCACCGGGGTGGCGGGAGACGAAGAAGGTGGTCATGGGCCGTCAGTGGGTGGCCGGTCTGAAAGTCAGTATTTGCAGGCCCAAAGCCTCAGCCAGATCCAGCCAAGGTCGGTCACCAGTCAGCACGGCACACTGCCGTTGCCGAGCCAGCGCCAGACAGGCGCGATCCCCCAGGGACAGGCCTTGAGCGCGGGTGGGTTGGCGCAAGCGCGCCGCCTCAATGGCGAGTTCGGCAGTGAAGGGGATGACCTGCAGCGCCAGTTTGGCCACGGCGGCGCAGGCGTCTTCCATGGGCATGCCCCAGTCACTGAGTTTGCTCAAAACTTCTGTCTGGTTCACTGCGAGGATGCAAGCCTGCCCGCTCAATATGTGAGTGGCAACCATATCAGTACCGGGCTCGCCATTGAGATAGCCCAAGACCGCTGAACTGTCGAGCACCATCATGCGGCTTCATCCCGGGCGTTTTCAGCCCGGCGCTCGGCAATCAACTCGTCGGCCAGGGATACCCCGGTGGGCACGAATTTGCGAACCATAACCTGTGCCTCACGCAACTGCGCCATGCGGGTGGTCAGCATCGCCTTGCCATCGCGTAGCTCCCACAGAACGGTGTCGCCTTCCTTGATGTCCATCGCTTGGCGTATTTCGGAGGGTATGACAACTCGACCACCCTCTGACATTTTCATTGAAATCATAAGAAATTTCCATTTATCGGAATGAATGGCATATTAGACGAAACATGACATTAGTGCAAACGCATTTGCGAATCGGCTGGATTGCACTCAGGTAGAACCCAAGCCTTTGATTCGTAGCAAATTACCCTGTGACTCAACATCCACTGCAACATCTTTCAGTTCCTGCTTCTTTTTCAATCTATTTGCGCGTTCCTCGCCCAGTGCTGCACGCAAGGCGTCGGCCTCCGGGCCTTTGAGTCCAACTGTCACCTTACCGTCAAAGACTGCCTTGATCTCGCCGGTTCCGGGGTTCAGGGTCAGCTTGGCTGCAGGCCAGGTCTGTATGTCTGTACTTCCAACAGGAGCAGCGCTTGAAGACGCGCCGGATATGGCGCTTGGTGCCGCCGTTGGGGCGGCTTGCGCCATGGCCCCATAGCCCACGGACGTCTTGGCTCCAAAACCCACCCACTCAAAGGCGTGCTGAAAAGCGCGATCCAACAGTGAACGCCATTGGTTTGCCAGCGCTTCAGGCAAGCGGCTGGAGTGGCAAACCACATGAAAGTCGAATTGAGATTTGGCGGGCACAGCCAAAAAGCTGACCGGCACGGGTGCACCGGAATCGTGGGGTGGTTCGTCACCCTGGTAGTACTTACCGTAGTGCGGGGTCATGATTTCTACTACCAACTTGCCGCCTGCGGGGCTGGGGAATACATCCCAAAAGTCGAGTGCACCGCGCTTGGCGTCTTCGGGCTGTTTGACTTCTTCCGGGCCAAACAGCGCGTCGATTACCGGGTCGGTGAAGCC
>DAOQRI010000523.1:0-2401 GCA_035355475.1 Rhodoferax sp.
AGCGGCCGAAGCCGCTTCTCAGGTGAAGTCAAACCTTAGTTGCCGCGGCAAGAACCCGGCATCCACCTGGCGGGTATTCCGTTGCAGGTCCAGCGCTCAACGTTACCGTTGGTGATCGTCGGGTTGAGGTAAACCTCAACTGTATCTGTGAAACCTTGCCCGACCGCCGTGATGTTGCCACTGGTGGCAACATCAACGCGTGCAACAAACCGAGTCGAGGCGGTCGTGGCGCAAGTATCCAAGGATGAGCCACCCGATTGCACAATCTCGGTCACGCAGGTACGGGCGCTGCTCGCCGCCAACACCACTTCCGACGCACGGGCACGGTTGGTGTAGTCCTGATAGGCGGGCAAGGCCACGGCGGCCAAGATACCGATGATCGCGACGACGATCATCAATTCGATGAGGGTAAAACCCTGCTGGACGGAACGCTTCATGGTGAACTCCTTGGATGAAAAATGATGACGTAATGGTAGCAGCACTTTGTGTGCCAAGCGGAACTTCCGTCGCAACGTGGCAAAACGCACACTTTGGACTTGAAACGCCTGGGCCTCGCTTACCTGGTGCGACAAATTTGGGCTCGCGGTTGCAAATTTTGACAAGATTTGTCACTTTAAGGGGCGTGGACCGATATTGATAGCGCGTCCAACGGCAGTGCCCCGCCGGCCTTGACTTCCCCCAGCGAGAAGCTGGTGTGCAAGTCCTTCACGTTGGGCAAATTGATCAGCACTTCGCGGGCGAACTGGCTGAAGCTGTTGAGGTCGCGGCTGACCACTTGCAGCTCAAAGGTCCCGGTGCCGCTGATGTAGTGGCAGGAGATCACTTCCGGAATCGCCCGGATGGCCTCTTCGAGTTGCCGGGTGACGTCGCCGTTGTTGCGGTCGGCGTCCAGCCGCACGAAGGCCAGCACGCCCAGGCCGATCTTGTGGCGGTCGATCTCGGCTCGGTAGCCCTTGATGTAGCCGCCCTCCTCCAGCGCCCGCACACGACGCCAGCAGGGCGCGGCCGACAGCCCCACGCGCGTGCTGAGTTCGGTGTTGGTCAGGCGGCCATCGGCCTGCAATTCACGCAGGATGGCGATGTCGAATTTGTCGAGCGTTTCCAAAATGGGTGTCTTGAGCAAGAATCTTGCGCATGGTAGTTCAAACCGGGCATAAAAAGCAAAGACATATCTGCGCGCGCCCCCTACACTTTGCAGTCCTTTAGAGCCAGCGCCCTACCTGGGCGACGGTCGATTCACCGGCCCACACGGCCACCCGCCACCGCCCGGAGACACCGCCCATGAACGCACCGCTGCCCGATCACATCCGCAAAGCGCTGGAAACCGTCACGCTCGACGACAAGTATTCGCTCGACCATGGCCGCGCCTTCATGAGCGGGGTGCAGGCGCTGGTCAAGCTGCCCATGCTGCAGCGCCTGCGCGACCAGATGCAGGGCAAGAACACCGCGGGTTTCATAAGCGGCTACCGCGGCTCGCCCTTGGGTGGCTATGACCAGGCGCTATGGAAGGCAGCGCCCTACCTGAAGGCGCAGAACATTGTGTTCCAGCCCGGCGTGAATGAAGAGCTGGCTGCGACCGCGCTGTGGGGCACGCAGCAACTCGGCTTTGCCCCGCCCGGCACCAACCGGTTCGACGGTGTGTTCGGCATCTGGTACGGCAAGGGCCCGGGCGTGGACCGGTGCTCCGACGTGTTCAAGCACGCCAACATGGCCGGCACCACGCCCTGGGGCGGTGTGATCGCGGTGGCGGGGGACGACCACGTGGCCAAGAGCTCCACGGCAGCGCACCAGAGTGACCATATTTTCAAGGCCTGCGGCACGCCCGTGTTCTTTCCAGCCAATGTGCAGGAAATTCTGGACCTGGGCATCCATGCGTTTGCCATGAGCCGCTTCTCCGGCGTGTGGGCCGGCATGAAAACGATCCAGGAAATTGTGGAATCCAGTGCCACCGCCATGATCGATCCGGACCGGGTGCAAATCAAGATTCCGACGGACTTTCCCATGCCTCCCGGTGGCGTGCACATCCGCTGGCCAGATGCTGCGCTGGACCAGGAAGCGCGTCTGTTTGACACCAAGTGGTACGCCGCACTGGCCTACATCCGCGCCAACCGCCTGAATTACAACGTCATCGAAGGCAAGAATGATCGATTCGGTTTGATCGCCAGTGGCAAGGCGTTTAACGACACGCGTCAGGCTCTGGCGGATCTGGGGTTGGACGATGCCACCTGCCAGCGCTTGGGTATCCGCCTGCACAAGGTCGGTGTGGTGTGGCCGCTGGAAGCGCAGCTCACGCGCGAATTTGCCACCGGGCTGCAGGAAATCCTGGTGGTCGAGGAAAAGCGCCAGGTCATCGAGTACCAGCTGAAGGAAGAGCTGTACAACTGGCGCCCCGATGTGCGCC
>DAOQRI010000524.1:0-2398 GCA_035355475.1 Rhodoferax sp.
CATCCGCTTCCAGCGCAATGGAGCGATGTACCTTTGCCGAACTGAACATAACCCAGGCCAGCAATCCGTTAAGGGCAGAACTCAACACGGAAAGACCCAACCCCCAACCCAGTTCCTGCAATGGCTGCGGCTCAAAGAGGCGTGATACAGCGGTCCAGATGATGCCCATGGCCACGCCAACGATCAGGATACCTTCGAAGCCAGAAGAGAAGTACTCGGCCTTGTGATGACCATAGGGATGCTCTTGGTCTGCAGGCCGCTGGGCAATTGTCACCATCAGCAATGCAAAAATGGCGCTTGCCAAATTCACAAACGACTCCATGGCGTCGGACAACAACCCAACCGAATCGGTGACGTACCAAGCCAGTGTTTTGAACACGATGGTGGTTATGGCTACTGCAATGGAGGCCCACAACAGCCGTTTGGGTGTCAGCCAGGTCACTGGCAGAAGTGAAATCATGTGGCGTATTCTTACAGCACTCTGCAACGCCTTTCCGTGCGCCTTTCAGGTAGACACTCGTCACAGTCAATCAAAAATCTCGCTTAGCCAGGATTTTCTGCTGTTCTGTCCCTGCCCATAGGCGCCATGGTGCGACGAATGGTGTTCGTTTTTTCGCGGATATCCGTTTGGTAGGTAGCCAGTCTGTGCAACTGGAATTGCACCTGCTGCACAGATTGACCGTTCAATCAATTGCCGAGTTCACTCCTGTCGAGTCAAACACCCCGGCACTGGGGGCAAAAGTCAACTTCAACACCTTGGCATTCGGTTATCAGGAGGATGGAGTCCGGACAGACTGGGCACTTCATAGGGTTCCATCGCGTAAAAGTTGAGCCATCGACACGGTTTTGGAACAGTCCCGTGCTTGACCATCTGGAACTCCTGATCTAGGCGGAATCGCGTCACCTAACGCTTGTCATTGCTCCCATCGCGCCCATAAACGCGGCACAAGTGAGCCAGGCGGCTGGCGTGCTCGGGCAACACCTGTGACCACTCGAAGCGCCACTCCCAATAGCCCTCGCACTTGCCGGGGTAGTTCATGCGGTGCTCGGTCTCCAGGCCCAGAATGTCCTGCATGGGGTGAATGGCGGTATCGGCCACGCTGGCGCAGGCAGCGCGAATCAGGTCCCAGTGCACGTCGCTGCCATCGACGCCCAGGTAGTCGCGCAGGTACTGCCGCTCTTTGTCGGACGCACTCTTCCACCAGCCTATTGTGGTGTCGTTGTCATGCGTGCCGGTGTAGACCACGGTGTCGTTCTGGTGGCGGTGCGGCAAAAAGTTGTTAGTGCTGTCGTCGCCAAAGGCAAATTGGAGGATCCGCATGCCGGGAAAGGCAAACTCCCGGCGCAGTGCCTCCACATCGGGGGTAATCTCACCCAGGTCTTCGGCAATGATGGCTAGCGGGCCAAGGGCTGCATGGATGGCATTGAACAGCGGCGCACCGGGGCCGGGCAGCCACTGGCCCTTCATGGCGGTCGGTTCACTGGCGGGCACTTCCCAGTAGCTGGCAAAGCCCCGGAAATGGTCGATGCGCACGATGTCCACCAACTCGAACGTGCGCCGGATGCGCTCGATCCACCACGCATAGCCTTCATTGGCGTGCGCGCTCCACAGGTACATGGGGTTACCCCAGCGCTGGCCGGTAGCACTGAAATAGTCGGGTGGCACCCCGGCCACCACGCGGGGGTGACCATCGGGATTGAGGTCGAACAGGTCCTGGCGGGCCCACACTTCGGCGCTTTGGTAGGCAATGAAGATGGGGGTGTCGCCCACGATCTGGATACCGCGCTGGTTGGCATACGCGCGCAACCGGAGCCACTGGGTGAAAAAGCGCCACTGGCAAAACTTCCAGAAGGCAATACGCTCTGCGTGCTGCGCGCGGGCGGCATCCATGGCGGCGGGTGTGCGCTGGGCCAAGCCGCCCTCCCACTCGCACCAGTCTTTCCAGTGAAAGTGCTCGGCCAGCGACATGAACAGCGCGTAGTTGTCCAGCCACTGGACATGCGCGGCACAGAAGGCCGAAAAATCGGCCTGACGCTGGGGGTTGGCATCCACTGCGAAGGCGCGCGCAGCACGGGCCAGGCGCTCCATACGCCACGGCCACACGGACGCAAAGTTCTGGCGCTGGGCTTCAAAGCCGGCATCGGGCGTCAAATCGTCGGGCGTGAGCCAGCCGTGCTGGAGCAGGTCGTCCATGTCGATCAACAGCAGGTTGCCGGCAAAGGCAGAACTGCTCATGTAGGGCGAATTGCCTGGGCCAATGCCGCTGAGCGGCAGGATTTGCCACAACTTTTGCCCGGCGGTTTGCAGCCAGTCCACAAAATGGTAGGCCGCAGAGCCCAGGTCGCCGCTGCCGTGCGGGCCGGGCAAGGAGGTAGGGTGCAACAACACCCCGCTGGT
>DAOQRI010000525.1:0-2389 GCA_035355475.1 Rhodoferax sp.
AGGAGCGATGGTAGCGGGAGTAAAAGGGTTCATGGGTGGATGATCCCCTTCATAATCAATTCAATCAATGCCACTCTTGTTATTTAGCTATTCAATATTGATATGAATTTAACTCATCGCCAGCTGACGATGTTTCGCGCCATCATGCTGCACGGCAACCTGGGGCGTGCAGCTGACGCGTGCGCGTCAAGCCAGCCCACTTTGAGTCGCGAGCTGGGTCGTCTGGAGCAGTTACTGGGGTTTAACCTTTTTGACCGGGTGCGGGGCCGATTACGACCTACCGTGCGGGCACTTGCGCTGATGCAGGAAGTAGAACGCTCGTTTATAGGCTTGGAACAGATCGCAGCGCGCGCCAGCGAATTGCGCACGCAAGCGACAGGTCGCTTGCGCATTGCGTGTTTGCCGGCATTGGCCCATGCCTTGGTACCCCGCGCACTGGTATATCTCTCACATGCACATCCTGAACTAGGAGTCAGCGTGCATCCCTTAGAGTCGCCCTGGCTGGAGCAAGCCATGAGTGAACAGCGTTTTGACCTGGGACTGAGTGAAACCCAAGAGGCACCTGCTGGAGTTGCCTTGCAGCCCTTACTGAAAGTCAATGAAGTGGCTGTTTTGCCACGTGATCACAGCCTGTGCCGCAAGGCGCGACTGCAACCACGCGACTTTACAGGCGAGCGCTTCATCAGTCTCGCGGTTGGCGACCCGTATCGAACCGCCATTGATGCGATGTTCGAGGACGCTAAAGTACATCGCGCAACCCTGCTTGAAACCACGAGCGCAGTGGCCGTCTGCGCCATGGTGCGTCAGGGCCTGGGCGTTGCCATCGTAAACCCGTTCACCGCACTGGAACTCAGCGGACCGGACCTAGTAGTGCGGCCGCTTACCGTTGCCATCGGTTACCAGGTGAATATGCTTCTTCCGGAAATCGCAGCTCCGCACCCCCTGCAGGGCGTTCTCGCAGACACCGTCCGCAAAGCCTGTGCCGCCTTGAACCACCATCACTCGCTATGAGTTCCATAGCTGGCCGCCATGATCTGCATGCTCAGACCATGCTGTTCCAGCAAGTGGCGAAACCGCAGAATGGTCGATTCATCAGGCAAGCGGCTGGCGCCCGGGTCAAGGTGCGCGAACTCGCAATACAGCGACACATCGTGCAGCGCCTCTTCCATAGCCGGATCACTCAGTCCAAACCACTGCTGCAAGAAATGAATGCGCAGCATGGTTTCAACTGCAAATGGCGGGCGTCCGCCTTTGGCTCCAGCCACTGGCGAATGGGGCGTAATCAATGCCACCAATTCGGTCCACGGAACCACCAGGTTCATCTCGTCGAGGAACACGCGTTTGCGCGTGCACTTGGTGACCAGTCCGAATCCAGCAGTGGCGAGCGTGGTTTGTTTCATCGATATACAACGTTTCTCACCTCAAAACCGTTGGCAGGTTTTGCAGAGTTTCCCTAGCCGAACGGTTCAGTCAGGTGACGCAGAAGGATACTGAGGCTGCCGTTTTGGCCATCTTGGATACGATGAATAACGCGCTGGTGCGTGGGCATCGGATTGAGATCAGGGGATTCGGTAGTTTTACCGTCATTCACCGCACACCACGGTTAGGTCGCAACCCGAAGACCCGCTAAGGCCTGAAGCGGGTTTACGTTTTTGGCCTCAAATCCTCTGTCTCAGAGGGAAAATCCGCTCGTTTTACCTTTTCGAGGGGATGGGCTCATTTAGCGAAGTTGAAATTGCCAACGCTAGAATCCTCCATGAGGATCAGCGCTCGCACTTGGCGTGCGAGATCGAAAATCGCCACCAGTTCTGCTTCCGTCAGATCGAAGGTATTACCAAGGTGCCGCTTTGGTAGAACAAGCGAATGGAAAGCAAACGACCTGACTTTGTGGCTTACGTGGTCCGTGACCGCGACGACAAGAAAGCCAACTGGCGAGAAATCGGCGTGGCCTTCAAACACAAAGACGGCAAGGGCTTGGACCTTCACACCTAGAAGCGACAGCCGCGCCGGCATCGGCGGTCGACGGCGGCGCGTGCGACGATCGCAACGCCGGGTGCGCCGCCTGGGCTTCCGAAGCGGAGCTTTTTTCAGCGCAGATCGGCGCCCATCAGCGTCAGGGCCAGCGGGGTGGTGACGGCCGACAGCATGGTCGACAGAATCAGGCTGCCGGCCACCGGCCCTTCGAGCAGTTTGAAGTGGCGCGCCATCAGATACACGTTGGCCCCGACCGCCAGCGAGGCGAGCAGCACCACAACCTGCGTCTCCATCGGCGGCAAACCGAGCAGACGGGCCAGCAGCCACACCACCAGTGGCTGGAGCAACAGCTTCACCGAGCAGATCGCCACGCTGATCCGCCAGCCCTCGCGCACCCCGTATTCGGCCAGCCCCA
>DAOQRI010000526.1:0-2369 GCA_035355475.1 Rhodoferax sp.
TCCACAGTTAGGGCTGCTTGGTTCCCCACCTGACCCGGTTGGCCGCTTCACCATGTGGGAAGGCCCGTCAGGCGAGATTGTAAGCCCATCCAGCCCGTAGAATCGCCGCATGTCCTACCTCGTGCTCGCCCGCAAGTACCGTCCCCGCAATTTCACCGAAATGGTGGGGCAGGACCACGTGGTACAGGCTCTGACCAATGCGCTGACCACCCAGCGCCTGCACCATGCCTACCTTTTCACCGGCACGCGCGGCGTGGGCAAAACCACGGTGTCGCGGATTTTGGCCAAGTCGCTCAACTGCCAGGGTGTAGACGGCACTGGCGGAATTACTGCTACCCCTTGCGGCGTCTGTCAAGCCTGCACAGATATTGATAGTGGACGTTTTGTCGATTACACCGAACTCGACGCCGCCAGCAACCGGGGCGTGGACGAAGTGCAGGCGCTTCTGGAGCAGGCGGTCTACAAGCCGGTGCAGGGGCGTTTCAAGGTGTTCATGATTGACGAAGTTCACATGCTCACCAACACGGCGTTCAACGCCATGTTGAAGACGCTGGAAGAGCCGCCCGAGTATTTGAAATTTGTGTTGGCCACGACCGACCCGCAAAAGGTGCCGGTCACCGTGCTGTCGCGTTGCCTGCAGTTCAATTTGCGGCCCATGGCACCCGAAACCATACGCGAGCATCTGACCAAGGTGCTGGAGGTGGAGCAGGTCAGCGCCGAAGTGCAGGCCCTGCGGCTGCTGGCCCGCGCGGCACGTGGTTCTATGCGCGACGCGCTGAGCCTGACCGACCAGGCCATTGCTTTTGGCTCCGGTCAGTTGCAGGAGGCCACGGTGCGCCAGATGCTGGGCAGTGTGGATCGCTCTTACGTGTTTCGACTGATCGAGGCGCTGGCGATGGGTGATGGCAAGACCGTTGTGGAGACCTCAGAGGCGCTGCGTCTGAATGGCCTGAGCGCGGCCTCCACGCTGGAAGAAATGTCCACCGTGCTGCAGCGCATGGCCGTCGTGCAGGCAATGGGCGCCCAAAGTGGTGACGACAATGACCCAGAGGCGCATGACACGGCGCGCCTGGCGTCGATGATGCCGGCCGATGAAACGCAACTGCTCTATAGCATTTGCCTGCACGGGCGCGGCGATCTGGGACTGGCACCCGACGAATATGCAGCGCTCACCATGGTGCTGTTGCGTCTATTGGCCTTCAAGCCCCGGTCTGCGTCGGCAGTGGCTGAAAAAAAAACTCTAGTTAAAGCGCAACTGCCACCGCTGGAGGCAGCCGTTGCGCCGACATCTGCAAAAGCCGCCAAAGCGCCTGTTGTACAACCCTGGGAGGATGCGCCCGATGCACCCCCTCCAGGACAGAATTTGCCCGTACGAGAGGCGGCACGCCCTGGCGACCGTGAGGCACAGCTAGACGCAGCTTTGGATGCAGAATTCCTTGACGAATTGGAGCTAAAACAGACCCCAACCCTCGCCAAACCTGCACACGTAGCTACAAAAGTAGTAGCAGTTCCGGTGCATGTACAAGCGGAGTCGCGTTCCGATATCGCAGTGCAACAGCTCGCACCGCCTTTGATTCCCACCGAAGAAGGTGACTTTTGGCATGCCACGGTGCAACAGTTGATCAAGGCGGACGCCATCCATGCGCTGGTGCGCGAGTTGGCATTGCAGTCCCAACTGGTCGCGCGTGATACCGATCAATGGTTGCTCCGGGTGGAGCGGGAGTCGCTCAATCAGAGTGGCACTCGTGAGCGTCTCACCACGGCGTTGCAAAACGCCGGATTTCCGGTGAAGTTGGTGGTGGAAATTGGCCGTGTGACTGACTGCCCGGCCCGACGCAATACGGCAGCATCGGCCGAGAAACAACTGGCCGCCGAGAAGATTATTTTTGACGATCCCTTTGTCCAGGCCATGATGCGCGACTTTGGCGCGAAAATCGTGCCCGGCTCCATCAAACCCATTTAATCCGGTGGGGTTGGCGCAGATTTGCTTTGCAAATTGGTCTGACTCCCACAGTATCGCAACCAAGAAAAAAGGAAACCCATGTTCAATAAAGGACAGCTCGCAGGCCTGATGAAGCAAGCCCAGGCGATGCAGGACAACATGAAGAAAGCCCAGGACGAACTGGGCAATGTCGAGGTGACGGGAGAGTCCGGCGCAGGGCTGGTCAAAGTGATCATGACGTGCAAGCACGATGTCAAGCGTATCACCATCGACCCCAGCTTGTTGGCGGAGGACAAGGACATGCTGGAAGACCTGGTGGCCGCCGCATTCAATGCAGCAGTTCGCAAGGCCGAAGACACATCCAGCGAAAAGATGGGCAAGATCACCGCCGGTATGCCGGGGCTGCCCGGCGGGATGAAATTTCCAT
>DAOQRI010000527.1:0-2356 GCA_035355475.1 Rhodoferax sp.
CGGTGGTCAGCCGTCGCAGCAGTCGCGATGTCATACAGGTGGCGGCTGTACGCAGCGGTCTTTTCAGCCAAAGGCTGGAACAGGCCGGATTGCAGGGCCAACAGCTCTTGTGCGTCTTTCGCGCTCAACAGGGATTGTGTATGGGCGCTGGCTTCAGACAGGGCTGCCTTGGAAGCGGTCAGGTTCAGTTCGACGAGCTTCTCGACGCCTTCGAAAGCCTTATTGGTCAAGCCAAACAGGGTTTCAACGTTTGCTTTGTGGGAAGCCATCACTTGTTCAACGGTCATCATGTCAATATCTCCAAGAGTTGAGGTAAAAAATTACTATCTGCCCCGAGACTTGGCCTGACGGCCGGTCTATGTTGCAGTGCAGCATGGTTGGAATTATAGGGGGGGCGCACGTCCTTGCAAGTGTTTTTTGCTGCATTGCAACAAATTAGAACAATTTTTCTAAACGGCCCGTTTTTCACGACGGCGTCACGCAGGTGCCTGTCACGCCAGGCTATGGCGGATGGGGCGCGCTAGGTGCTGGCAAAATGAAGCCATGCAGGAACCACAAGCCCCAATCAAACCGACACCCGAGCCGCGCAGTGCCTACCGTGCATTCCGATCCATTGCCACCCGCTGGATGGACAACGATGCCTACGGCCATGTGAACAATGTGGTGTATTACAGCTGGTTTGATACGGCGGTCAACGCCTACCTGATTGAGCGTGGTGTGCTGGACATTCACCAGGGTGAAACCATCGGTCTGGTGATTGAAACCCAGTGCAATTACTTTGCGCCGCTGGCGTTTCCTGAGACCGTGGAGGTGGGTATTCGCGTGGCCAAGCTGGGGTCGTCCAGTGTGCGATACGAAGTGGGCATTTTTGGTGCCTCGGACCTGACGGTCGCCAAGGGCCATTTCGTGCATGTTTATGTAGACAAGAACACCCGCCGGCCGGTGCCTCTGCCTGCGCCTTTGAAAACTGTTTTGGAGACTTTGCTATGACGATGTCAGTTGTGGACGAGGCGATTGCTTCACGCATGTCCGCCCGGGCTTTTACCTCGCAAACGGTGCCCAAGGAGTTGATCGAGCAGCTCCTGCAGGTCTCTAGCCGTGCACCGTCGGGCACCAACTGCCAGCCCTGGAAGGTGTACGTACTGCAGGGCGCCAGCCGCAACACGCTGGTGGAGAAGGTTTGCGCCATCCACGACGCCATGCGTGCTGACCCGACACTGGTACCCCAATACGCTGAAGAGTACGACTACTATCCGCAGAAATGGATCAGCCCCTACATCGACCGCCGCCGTGAGAATGGTTGGGGTCTCTACGGCCTGTTGGGCATCGGCAAGGGTGACAAGGACAAGATGCACGAGCAACACCAGCGCAACTTCCGGTTTTTCGACGCGCCGGTGGGCCTGATGTTTACTGTTGACCGCGCCATGGGACGCGGCTCGCTGCTGGACTATGGCTGTTTCTTGCAAAGCATCATGGTGGCTGCCCGGGGCCATGGCCTGCACACCTGCCCGCAAGCAGCGTGGAATGGCTTTTCCAAGGTCATCATGCCGCTCATTGGTGCTGGCGCAGAAGAAATGCTGGTCTGTGGCATGGCGTTGGGCTATGCCGATGAATCGGCTTTGGTCAACACCTTCCACACGCCGCGCGTGCCGGTCGCAGAGTTCACGAAGTGGCTCGACTGAGCTGCTGATGGCCTTCGCCGCGATCCAGTTCCTCAACGGGCTGAGTTACGCCAGTACCCTGTTCCTGATGGCAGCGGGGCTCACCCTGATCTTCGGGGTGACCCGCATCGTCAATTTTGCGCACGGCAGTTTCTTCATGCTGGGCGCGTTGCTGTCGGCGCACTGGCTGGTGGACTGGTTCCCGGCCTGGGGTGACAGTGCGTGGCTGTACCTGGCTGCTATGCTTATTGGAGCGGCTTGCGCAGGTTTGGCGGGGGCTGCAGCCGAATTTGTCTTGTTACGCAGGCTCTACGGCGTGCCGGAGCTGTACCAGCTGGTGGCGACCTTTGGCCTGAGCCTGGCCATGCACGACGCCATGCGCTGGGCGTTCGGGCCCGATGAAGTATTTGCCCCGCGCTTTCCGGGACTCAAGGGCGCGTTGGAGTTCGGCGGGGAGTTTTTTCCCCAATACCAGGCAGTCACCATCGTGCTCGGGCCGCTGGTGTGGCTGGGGCTGCATCTGCTGCTTCACCACACCGGGTTTGGCGCGCGCCTGCGCGCGGCAACCCAGGACCGCGCCATGCTGTCGGCGCTGGGCGTCAACCCCCGGCCACTGATGCTGGGGGCAGTGGTGCTGGGCTGTGCGCTGGCCGGGCTGGGCGGGGCGTTGCAGCTGCCGCGCGAGCCTGCCCATC
>DAOQRI010000528.1:0-2347 GCA_035355475.1 Rhodoferax sp.
GCTGGCCCCATTCCGCTGGAGTTTCGTGCCCCCATCGGCAACCGCATTTACGGTTGCGACGATTGCCAATTGGTGTGCCCGTGGAACAAGTTTGCAAAGCGCAGTGCCTTGCCCGATTTCGACCCCCGCGAGGGTTTAAGCAGCCAGCAACTCGCGTCACTCTTTGAGTGGACGGAAGAAGAATTCTTGAAGCGCACCGAAGGCAGCCCGATCCGGCGCATCGGGCATGAGCGCTGGCAGCGCAACATTACCGTGGCGCTGGGAAATGCCTTGCGCCAAGGCGCCGATGTGCGTGCCGCGCTGCTGCGCCATGTGGAGCACCCCAGCGCTCTGGTGCGCGAGCATGTGGCTTGGGCATTGGCAAGCAAAACACTCCTAAAGTGATAGCTGACAGCGCCTATTTGACGAAGCTTTAGTCAGTTTCTGTTTCCAGTACCGGCCCATTTCGCACTGTGTCCGCTGCGGGCTGCCTTCGATGCCAACACGGCGGACTCGACAAGCGGCATTTCACCCTGCCAAACCTGTCAGCTATTTTTACAACTGCTACCCCGCAAGCTCAAAGTCCGACTCCCCACACTGCGTTGGGAGCAATCCTGGTGATTCGCTAAAGAATCGCGGTTAAGGATCCAAGCGGCAGAATTTGGGGCTTTCCGTGGCTTGATTTCTCAAACTCCGCCAGAAGTACCCCTGCATAGTGTTGGGTTGAATGCGCTTGACAAAAATATATCTACTGACAGGCGAGCGACATGAAAACTTATATAAATCAAGCACATACATGAATTTTCATTGTTGGCGCGCTTTGTGCTATTGACTCTAGGGAGAGAAGAGTTGGAGAAGGCATGATTTGACCGACTCATTGCAGGGCGGCTCTTCTTAGGGACAAGTCGGCTTATTTTTTTACTGAAAGACAACAATGAAACTTCGTTCAATCGCACTCGTAGCCATCGCTGCTATCTCGTTTGGCGCCCAGGCTGCAGCGCTAATGCCTGATTACGCAAATCTATCGACTGGCTGGACAACAGATCGTTACGAGCCAACTAGCTTTTCGAATGTTGGCACCTTCCAGGGGCGCAACGACGTGCTTGGTATTGGCATTACTTCGGCGGGCAACTTGGCTAACCGACCTGGGGCGTATCAGAGTTCTTTCTACAACACACAGGGTCGGCAACACGCCATTTCTGGCGGCGCCGGGTCGTCTATTTCAGCCGACCTCTATATTGAAGAAAGTTGGCGAGATGGACTGGATGGCAACGTTCGTAGTGATATGTGGGGAGTAATGACTGATGGCGCTGCAGTTTCGGACTACCCAATTATTGGTTTCACTAACTACGGAGGCAACGCCCGCTATCGCGTTTGGGACGACGCTGGCTGGCATGATCTTGCGATGGCAGTGACGTTCGGTGGATGGACATCATTTGAAATCTTGTTTACTGGCGTTTCGTACGACTTCTCGATCAACGGGGTTCAGGTCCATACCGATACGGCTATCGACGGGAGTACCGGTTTTTCTGCGGTCATCATGCAGGCTTACAACTTCGCTGACCCCGCTATTTCCGGCGCGGAAAACGTAGACTACACCGCACATTGGTCAAATACGCAGAATGTTCCCGAGCCAGGCACCATCGCTTTGCTGGGTCTGGCTTTGGCAGGTGTGGGTGTGATGCGTCGCCGCCACGCAAAGGCATAAGCAAGCTGACTCGTTTCAGTCCATCAAAAGGCGGCCTGTGGGCCGCTTTTTGATGTGCGTTTGACCTTCAGCGTCACCACCAGTAGGCATGGGCTGTGGCGCTTCGTTTGCTACGATGGCGCGAACCGTTGGGAGGGACCTATCGATTAACGCTGCGCGATGTGGCGCAGCATCAGCATCAGGGCCTTGCGGTCAGCGGCACCGGTGCGATGCTGCAGTGCCGCCAAATGCTCATTGGCGGTGTGGCGCGAGATGCCCATGGCGCGGGCAGCGCCAGCCACGGTTTTGTCGTCCAGCAGGTGGGCGGCCAGATCGCTTTGGCGTGGGGTCAAGCCGAGTTGTTGCGCCAGCAGGTTGGCGCGTTCGCTCAGGTCCGGGGCATCGAGCAATGCTGTGACGGCGATGTGCACAGAATCTGGCAATTTGCGAAGCAAATAACTGACCGCTTTGCCATTGCGATCCTTCCAGGGTAGCCGCGTAGGACAGCTGACCTTGCTCAGCGCTATGTGCAGTTCACGCGCGCCCCCCGCGCCCACCAGTTCCAGCCGCTGTCCCACTACATTCACACGCTCACCGGTGCGCGCCAAATCCTGGGCCGCAGCATTGCAGTCATGTACAAAGGCATCCGCGTCCACCAGCCAGGTTGGTGGTAGGTATTCA
>DAOQRI010000529.1:0-2337 GCA_035355475.1 Rhodoferax sp.
TCCCCCCACTGGGTACCAACGACGACGACGTTACGACCTTTGGTTGCATTCATGTTTGCGTTCGATTCAATGATTTCTAAATGGCTTGCACGACCCACTGTCCGCCGGCCTGAATCAGCTCGCGATCACAGTGGAATTCATCAACTTCACTCTCGTGGCCCGGCAGCACGCACACCACGGTCTCGCCGCGGGTGCGCAGCGAGGCAATGGCCTGGCGCAGGTCGGGGGCTTCGCTCCAGGACGCACGGATGGCAGCGCGCAACGGCCGTGGGACCACCGCGCCCACCAGGGCTTTCACGTCCAGACTGAACCCCACTGCCGGGCGGTTGCGACCAAATACGGCACCTACTTCGTCGTAACGGCCACCACGCGCCAGCGCGTCTGCAGCGCCTTTGGCATACACGGAGAACCGGGCACCACTGTAGTAGGCGTAACCCCGCAGGTCGGCCAGATCAAACGTAGCTTTGGCACCATCCAGATGGCTGGCTAGCCACTTCAAATTTGATAGCGCCTCACGCACAGCTGGCGAGGGCTGGAGAACTTTTTCAGCCTCCACAAGCACCTTTTCATCGCCGTAGAGCTCGACGAGTACCAGCAGATCCTGCCGCGTTGGCTTGGGGAAGGCTTTGCTCAGGGCGGCCAGTTCGCTGGCGTCCTTGGCAGCCAGCGCCACGTGCACCCGCTGCAGCAGGTCGGCATCGACCGGCACACCGGCCAGAACCGAGTTCACGATGCGGGCGTCGGCCAGATCAACGCTGGGGGACTGCACATTGGCGGCCTTGAGGCAGTCGAGAGCCAGCAGCAGCGTTTCCAGATCGGCTTCCAGCCCGGCGTGGCCATAGATTTCAGCACCAAACTGCAATGGCTCACGTGTGGCGTGGGGACTGGCAGGACGGGTGTGCAACACCGGGCCGCAGTAACACAGCCGCGTGACACCACTGCGGTTGAGCAAATGAGCGTCGATACGGGCAACTTGCGGCGTGCTGTCAGCACGCAGGCCCATCATGCGACCGGAGAGCTGATCGACGAGTTTGAAGGTTTGCAGGTCCAGCGCTTCGCCGGTTCCGGTGAGCAGCGACTCCAGATGCTCCAGCAACGGGGGCATGACGAGCTCGTAGCCATAGCATCGCGCCATGTCCAGGAGATCTCGACGAACTTCTTCGATGTGACGGGCCTCGGAGGGCAGGACATCGGCAATGTGATCCGGCAGGACCCAGGCGGACATGGAATTTCACAGGCTATTAAAACCGTGATTTTACCGGGCCAAAAACCCGGTTCGGACCCAACTCAAGGGATCAGGTCAGCCACCAGATGACAAATGCGCCCGAAACAATGCTGCAAAGCCCGAAAAAGCGCACTTGCCCGTCGTTGAGTTGCAATATCTGGGCAAACATGCGCCGCCAGCCTGAAGGTGACAGGAATGGAAAAAGGCCCTCGATCACCAGGACGAGGGCCATGGCCAGCCAGAAGGTATCGCTGTCCAAATCAGGCCCCTTGCCTATTTTTTGGTCGAGGCTGGTGCCGCGGGCGAATTCCCGCGCATCACCTTGAAAAACTCGCTGGAAGATGGATCGACCACCATAACATCGCTCTTGTTGTTGAAGCTGGATTTGTAAGCCTCCAGGCTACGATAGAACTGCGCAAACTGCGGGTCACGGCCAAATGCTTCGGCATAGATGCGGGCGGCTTCTGCGTCGCCTTCACCCTTGATTTTTTGAGCGTCACGGTAAGCATTGGCGATGGCAACTTCGCGTTGACGGTCAGCATCGGCGCGGATCTTTTCGCCTTCCGCGCCACCGGTGGAACGCAATTCGTTGGCCACGCGCTTTCGTTCAGCTTCCATGCGGCGGTAGACGGAATCGGTGATCGCTTCCACGTAGTCCACCCGCGTGATGCGCACGTCAACCACGTCCACACCCCATGGTTTGGCGCCACGCACTTTCTCCAGCACCTCGCCTTTCACGTCAGCCATCAGATCCTCGCGCTTGAGGGACAGGAGCTCTTTCACGGTGCGCTTGTTGATTTCCTCCTGGAATGCATTGCGCACCACCCGATTAAGCTGACTGGCGCCCGCAGCTTCGTTGGTACCGACGTTGCGGATGTACTCGGTAGGCTCGGAAATGCGCCAGCGAACATACCAGTCGATGACGACGCGCTGCTTTTCTGCCGTCAGCATCGGTTCGGTATCGGTACTGTCCAGCGTCAGCAAACGCTTGTCGATGTACGAGACATTCTGGAAAGGTGGTGGCAATTTGAAGTTCAAACCGGGTTCGGTGATGACTTCCTTGATCTGCCCCAAGGCGTATACCACGCCAAATTGCCGTTGATCCACAACAA
>DAOQRI010000530.1:0-2332 GCA_035355475.1 Rhodoferax sp.
GCCAAATGCCTGGAGTCCGGAAAAAAGGAAGACGTGTGCAACAAGGAGTTGCAGGCTGCTTGCAAGGGGCTGGCCATTGGCAAGTTCTGTGGCATGAAGCATGAGCATTGAAGCCGGGCTTAAGATTCGATGATTCAGGAGTTCACCATGATCGCTTTTGCCAATTGCCGCACAGCATGCGTTGCTGCACTTTTTGTCCTTGCGCTTCCGTTGGGTGCCATGGCGCAATTGAGTTCGCCCATTGCGGGCGCCAGCGGCGTACCTGCGGGCACCGGTGCGGGCGTGCACAGCCCCAACAGTCCGTTTGCCCCCTTGCAGGAGCGAAATGATGTGGTGCCCTGGTCGGTGCTGACCGACGTGAAAACCAAGGTCGAAAAGAACCGTATCCTGCCCGTGTTTTCAACGCCTGTGATGGCGCTCAACCAGAAAAGCCAGCGCATCCAGGGTTTCATGATGCCGCTGGACCCAGGCGAAAAGCAGAAACACTTTCTGTTGAGTTCGGTGCCGCTGAGTTGCTCGTTCTGCGTGCCCGGTGGGCCTGAAAGCATGGTCGAGGTCAAGACCAAAACACCGGTTAAATACTCGCTGGAGCCGGTGGTGGTTGAGGGCGTTTTTGCCGTGTTGAAGGACGACCCGTATGGCCTTTATTACCGCATCAACGATGCGGTGGCGGTGAAATAAATCTGGTAGGGGCGAGGACATGATGACATCGCGGCGTTCAGTGTTCACCAGGCTGGCACTTCTTGCGACGGCTGTTATGGTCGCACTCACAGTGGGTGGTTGTGTAGCCACTGCCCCTGTGGCCCCGGCTGCTCCTGATGGCGGGGGCCAGGCGGGCGACAGGGTGATGATGCGGATCTCAATTGAGGGTCTTAAATACCTCAACAGTTTTTCTTTGCTGGCGCGCCCCGTCAAGGGGGGTGAGCCGGTCAAGATCCAGGGCTGGGGTATGGGAAGCTCAGGCTACTGGAGCACCTATTACGATGAGGTTGAAAAGGGCGAGTTGGTTGCCTTTTCGCTTCCTGCGGGTGAATATGAAATTTACTCCTTTGTTGCGACAGCAAGTGCCTGGGGTGGTCCGCGGACCGTCAGTCCGGAAAAGAACTTCTCATTTCCATTTCGTGTTCAGGCTGGTGAAACAGCGTATCTGGGCAATTTGCTG
Organism: Rhodoferax sp.; assembly: GCA_035355475.1. Taxonomy (GTDB): domain Bacteria; phylum Pseudomonadota; class Gammaproteobacteria; order Burkholderiales; family Burkholderiaceae_C; genus Allorhodoferax. The sequence continues at coordinate 1,163 of DAOQRI010000530.1, forward strand.
GTGCGGTTTCGGGGTGACTCGGGCGTAGCATCCGCCAGAGTGGGGACTGTGTGGATCGACGGCCAGCGAAAAATTGCATTTGAGCCAATTGTCCGGGATACGCGTTCAAGGGACTTCAAGGAAATGGAATCCCGTTTTCCTGAGCTGAAACCTGATCTGGTGAAGGTACGGTTACTGAAGTAGTTTCACATCCCAGGCAGCAATCAGTTGAACCTCTTTCTGTTGCATTTTCCATGCGTTACTGGCATCGACTCATCCGCTGGGTAACCTTCTACAGCAAGAGGGAGTGGATTTTTGTCGGGTCCATTGCGGCACTGATCGGGGTGCTGTACCTTCCTTGGGCTTATCAATATATCTGGGAGCGTGAGCTACTTGTCACTGAGGGGGTTTCTACCGTAGGCAAAGTGGCGTCACATACCTTACCTGGCAATCGAATCTGCGCGCACCCCATTGTGGTGTATGTCGTCGAGGGCAAGTCCTATAGCATTGAATTGTATGGATGTCAGGTTGGACCAAAGGAGCTTCCAGTCGGGACACCGGTCACCGTTTGGTATGTTCCCACAAAGCCACTGGTTGCCTGGGCCAAAGCCAACGGTGTAAGCAATCGAGAATGGAGCGAAAAATCCTGGACCAACTTTGTCTTCTTGTTTGTCGTTATGGTTATTGGGCTTGCAATATGGCGGCAGTATCTTGAAAAACCCGCACCGCAAATTTGAAAGGTCTTCTGTGCGCATTCAGGCGTCTAACCGTCAGGTCTTTTCACTTGGCTGACATCCGCTTTTTTCTAACGTCGCCTGTCTCAGGGTTCAGTCATCGGTTGCTGACGGCTGTGCTGGTGATGGCCCTCTTGTGGGCGCAAAGCCTGGGCCTTTGGCACAGCGCCGTGCACGTTGTGCACTCACAGCACGACCACGCTAGTGCACAACCAGGGCCAGACGTGGCTCGCACGCGTGGCGCCTCTGCTTGGGAGCGGCTGTTTTCCAGCCACGAAGACGCCGCAGATTGTCTTTTCTTTGACCAACTGAGCCATGGTGATGCCGTCACCCTGGCCATTTCGCACTCGGTTCCGCTGGAAGCGTTGCCAGCAGTATTGCCACACGGCCCAGTGCTGTGGGTGGCTCGCTGGTTCTCCCAGTTTCAGGCGCGCGGGCCTCCCGTCTTCCGCTGAAC
>DAOQRI010000531.1:0-2331 GCA_035355475.1 Rhodoferax sp.
TTGCGCGCCGTCAGGACTGCTTCCGTGCGGGTATGGACATCCAGGGTGCGAAACACGATTTTCAAATGTGTTCGTACCGTGTGGTCGCTCATTCCCAGCAGGCTTGCGATCTCTTTGTTGACCTTGCCCTGGCACAACAGATCGAGCACTTCGCGCTGGCGCGGCGTCATGTGGGCAGGGTTGGGCGCGCAAGGCAGGTCGTCGGCAAAGTGGGATTCCCCGCGCAGTACTTTTTGCAGCGCTTGCATCATGATGTCTGCTGCAGAGGTTTTGACGAGGTAGCCCTTGGCGCCTTTTGCGCGCGCCTCGCTCATCGCGTCGTGTTCTGCGCTGCCAGTCACCATGACCACGGGCACGTTGACAAATTTCCTCTGCAGCGGGCGCAGGCCATCCAGCCCGTTCATGCCTTGCAGGGCCAGATCCAGCAGAATCAGGTCAAATGGCTTGCCATCACTGACCGGCTGCGCAAGTGCCACTTCCAGACTGTCCGCTTCCACGATTTCGACGTTGGGGTCCATGCGCTGAAACAGCATGGACATTCCGGCCCGAAACAGCGCATGGTCATCAATCAGTAGAACGTGCATGGTGAATTCAGGGCAAAAAATCAGGTAGAAATTGGCACCTGGCCCCCGTCAATGCTCCGTACATAGCTATAAGAGTTATAGCAACTTGAAGATGGAAGTGGCTGCATCGACGGTTTCAGCAATATCTTCATCGGAGTGGGCGGCGCTCATAAAACCAGCTTCGTACAGCGCAGGGGCAAAGTAGACGCCGCGGTCCAGCATGCCGTGGAAGAAGGTGTTGAAGCGCTGGTTGTCGGTGGTCATCACTTTGGCGTAGTTCTGCGGCAAGGCATCAAACAGGAAGAATCCGAACATGCCGCCCTCGCTGTCCACACTGAAAGGCACACCGGCCTGGTCGGCGGCACCTTTCAGGCCTGCCATCAGCTTTTGGGTTTTTGCGCCCAACGCCTCATAGAAACCAGGCTTGCGAATCTCGCGCAGCGTGGCCAGGCCGCAGGCGGTGGCAACCGGATTGCCGGAAAGGGTGCCCGCCTGGTAGACCGGGCCCAGCGGCGCGAGCAGTTCCATCACAGCGCGCTTGCCGCCGAAGGCTGCCAGGGGCATGCCCCCGCCAATGACTTTGCCCAGTACGGTGATGTCGGGCTCAAAGCCCGGGATGGACTTTGCATACACGCTCTGTGCACTGCCCAAAGCTACGCGGAAACCGGTCATGACTTCATCAAACACGAACAGGGCGCCGTATTGGGTGCACAGCTCGCGGCAGCGTTGCATGAAGGGGACGGACGCGCGGACGAAATTCATGTTGCCGGCAATCGGCTCAATCATCAGGCAGGCCAACTCGGGCCCGTGCAGGGCAAAGGCCTCTTCGAGTTGCGCAATGTTGTTGTACTCCAGCACCAGCGTGTGCTGCACCACCTCCGTCGGGACGCCTGCGCTGGTGGGATTGCCAAACGTGGCCAGGCCCGAGCCCGCCTTGACCAGCAGGGCATCGGCATGGCCGTGGTAGCAGCCTTCAAATTTCAGAATCTTGCTGCGGCCTGTTGCGCCGCGTGCCAGGCGAATGGCGCTCATGCCGGCTTCGGTGCCACTGCTTACCAGGCGGACCATGTCCATGCTGGGTACCAGGCTCAGGATTTCTTCGGCCAGTTCCACTTCCCGCTCGGTGGGGGCGCCAAACGAGAAACCGTCCAGAATGGCCTTCTGCACGGCCTCCACCACCGCAGGATGGCCGTGACCCAGGATCATGGGACCCCAGGATCCGATGTAGTCGATGTGGCGTTTGCCATTGGCGTCCCAGAAATAGGCACCTTGCGCACGGGCTACAAAGCGCGGCGTGCCGCCTACCGCCTTGAAGGCACGAACGGGGGAGTTGACCCCGCCAGGAATCACCTTTTGGGCGCGTTGAAACAGCTGCAGGTTGCGGTCAGTGTCGGGTGTCATTGGGCGAGATTTCAAATGAGGATTCTTGGGGTTCGTCGTCGTCGATTTCGGGGTGCGCCCAGAACAGGCGGTCGGGCAGCACATTTCCCATACCAGGCCGAAAGCCGCTCTCAAGACAGCGGTCCAGGTAGCTCAGGGCCTCTGTGACGGACTCTGACAGTTCTGTTCCGGTTGCAATCAAGGCCGCAAGGGCGGCAGACAGGGTGTCGCCCGCACCTGAAAACACCGCATCGAAGTGCTCAAACTTGACACTGCACATCACGGCGGTGGGCGAGCACATCACGTTATCGATGAACTGGTTGGGCAATGGGATGCCGGTGACCAAGGTATAGGGCACGCCGAACACGTTGGCAGCGCGCGCAATGTC
>DAOQRI010000532.1:0-2327 GCA_035355475.1 Rhodoferax sp.
ACAGGATACCGAATGCGCTGGAGCACAGACCACCCAGAATCAGGGCAGCCAGCAGTGGCATGCCTGGCACCCGCACGAAAAAGTTGAAAGCCGCATAGGCCCCGACCGCCATGAAAGCGCCCGAACCCAATGAAATCTGGCCGCAGTACCCCACCAGAATGTTCACACCCAGCGCCGCCAGTGACATGATCAGGAAGGGTATGAAGATGGCTCGAAACATGTAGTCCGAACCCAGCATGGGCACCACCAGAAATGCCGCAGCGATCAACGCCAGAATGGCCCAACGATCCTGGGCGATGGCAAAAATCTGCTGGTCAGCGCGGTAGCTGGTCTTGTATTGGCCGTTTTCTCTGTAGAACATTTTGCTTACTCAATACGTTAAGGTCAGACGCGGTCGATGATCTTCTCGCCGAACAGCCCTTGTGGACGGAACAACAAGAACACCAGAGCCAGCACGTAGGCAAACCAGATTTCAATACCGCCGCCGACATAAGGCCCCAAAAACACTTCGGACAACTTCTCACCGACGCCGATAATCAGACCGCCCACAATGGCTCCTGGCACCGAAGTCAGTCCGCCCAGGATCACCACCGGCAGAGCGCGCAAAGCTACGGTGGTCAGCGAAAACTGGACGCCCAGTTTGCTACCCCAGATCATTCCCGCAACCAATGCCACCACACCAGCAACACACCAGACAATGACCCAGATGCGGTTCAATGGAATACCAATGGACTGCGCAGCCTGATGGTCATCCGCAACGGCGCGCAGGGCTCGGCCGGTGGCCGTCTTCTGGAAAAACACGCTGAGCAGTGCCACCAGAACTGCGGCGATAACGGCGGCGTACAGGTCTTCCTTGTTGATCAGAATGCCGCCCTCAAACATCTGCTCGAAAGCCATGATGGGTTCCTTGGGCATGCCCACATCAATCTTGTAGATGTCACTGCCAAAGATGGTCTGGCCAATACCGTCCAGAAAGTAGCTGATGCCAAGTGTTGCCATCAGCAGCGTGGTGCCCTCCTGGTTGACCAGGTGCCGTAGCACCAGTCGCTCGATGATCCAGGCGACGACGAACATCAGGAAGCCGGCAATGAGAAAAGCCAGCAGGTTCGCGGCAACCGGATTGGAGATGCCCGTCCAGGCCGGAATCCACTCCGCAAAGCGTGCCATCGCCAGGGCCGCAAAAAGCACCATGGCGCCCTGGGCAAAGTTGAACACACCAGAGGCCTTGTAGATCAGCACAAAACCCAGTGCCACCAGCGAGTAGAGCATGCCCGCCATCAGGCCGCCCAATAAAGTTTCCAGAAAGAATGCCATTTTCTTGTTCCTTAGTGGCTGGTGCCGAGGTAGGCGCTGATCACGTCGGGGTTGTTGCGCACCTCTTCCGGTGTGCCGTCGCCAATCTTCTTGCCGTAGTCCAGCACCACCACGCGGTCGGAGATATCCATCACCACACCCATGTCGTGTTCAATCAGAACGATGGTGGTGCCAAACTCTTCGTTCACGTCCAGCACAAAGCGGCACATGTCCTGCTTCTCTTCCACGTTCATGCCGGCCATGGGCTCGTCGAGCAGCAACACCTGTGGCTCCATCGCCAAGGCACGGCCCAAGTCCACGCGCTTTTGCAGACCGTAGGGCAACTGCCCGACCGGTGTTTTCCGATAGGCCTGAATTTCCAGAAAGTCGATGATGCGTTCCACGGCTTCGCGGTGCATGATTTCCTCGCGCTCGGCCGGGCCGATGCGCAGCGCCTGCATCAGGATGTTGCTCTTGATCTTGAGGTTGCGCCCGGACATGATGTTGTCCAGCACACTCATGCCCTTGAATAGCGCCAGGTTCTGGAACGTACGGCCAATGCCCATGGTCGCAACCTGGTGGCTGTCCATGTGCCCAAAAGTTTGCCCCCGAAAGGTAATGGAACCCACCTGCGGGCGATAGACGCCATTGATGCAGTTGAGCATGGAGCTCTTGCCTGCACCGTTGGGGCCAATGATGGCGCGCACTTCGTGTTCGCGCACATTGAACGAAATGTCGGTCAGGGCCTTGACGCCCCCGAAGCTCAGAGAGATGTTCTTGACATCCAGAATGACTTCGCCAATCTTCTTCTGCTCGCCGATAGGCGCCACGATGGCTGGTGTAGTGTTGCTCATGCTGCTGCCTTTACTGGGGCAAAGGTCTTGGTGTCTTCAATGCGCAGGGTCGCGCTGACCTTGCCGGTGCGACCGTCTTCAAACTTGACCTGGGTTTCAATGAACTGCGATGTCTTGCCGCCGTACAGGGCGTCGATCAGCACGTCGTAACGCTCGGCAATGAAGCCGCGGCGGACCTTG
>DAOQRI010000533.1:0-2325 GCA_035355475.1 Rhodoferax sp.
ACTGAACGCATGCGGCAGATGATGCAAACCGACCTTTTCATCTGGCACGGCTACTCGGAAATGTGGCTCGATGGTACCTGGGTCAAGGCTACGCCTGCGTTCAATATCGAGCTATGCGAGCGCTTCGGCCTGCTACCCCTCGATTGGGATGGACGCGTTGATTCGCTCTACCACCCGTGCGACCGCGAGGGCCGGCGGCACATGGAATACGTGAACCAGCGAGGCAGTTTCTACGATGTGCCGCTGACGCGAATGGTCGCCGATTTCTCTGTCACCTATCCGCGGCCTCGGATAACCGAAACTTCCGAGGCCTGCTTTGACGCAGATGTCGACCGGGAAACGCTATAAGCGTAGGCGTGCCCGCGTTAAGACAAGCTGTCTTGCAAAACCAGCTCCCATTGCGGCTTTTGGCTTGATTTGATGATAAAAAAATGAGAAATCAACTTAGGCGGCTTTGCGTTGCCAGGACAGCGCATCCACTTGGCTGATCCTTTGGTTGCTGACGACGAAAGTCCCAGCATGTAGATCTACACCCTTGGGCGAAACCTACGATGTCGAAGACTGGCTGCCTAATACTGACTCACTTCAGTCGCGCCCATGATGTCTAGAACAGGAAGCCGAGCGAAAAGACTTGCTCGCTCATCCAGATCGTCTGGTCCGCCGTGCCCTTGTAAACAGGCACACCCTTCAGCGCACCGTATGCGAACTTCTGCGTCAATTCGCCGTAGATGGATTTGTAGATGCGGTAGCGCAGACCCACTTCCGTACCCACGGTCCAGCCATTTAGTTGCCACCAGTCGTTACTGGAGAAGCAGCAGATGTTTTCGTTCTTCGGGCCTACCTGGTTCTCCTTTCCGAAAATGGTGTTGTCCGCATGCGGCAGCAAAATGCCCGCGCCAACGCGGCTGATCAATTGCAGGTGGCCTGCCTGTTGCTCAGGCCCGCGCAAATGTTTCAACCACACCGCATTGACCATGACATGGTTCAGGCCGTTGTGCAGCGCGTAGGTGAAGTTCTGCGGCGTTAGCGCCATGCTGCCGGGCGCAGGCTGGTTGTTGATGGTTCCGCTGACCGATGCGGTTTGGCCGAAATCAGTGTTGTATTGGGTGTGGTCCAGCGAAAACTCGATCGCGAACGTCTTCTCCGGATTCATGAACTTTCCAATCCGAATATTTTCCTGCGGATTGGTGAAGTCGAAATTGACCAGCGAATTGAGTGTATCCGACACACTGCCGGGAAAGTCACTCGCAGCGGCCTTGTGCACCGTGAAGTCATTGCCCAACTCGGGCTGGGACACATGGATGTCGCTGGGTGCGTACTGCTGGCGGCTGTAGCCCCACGAAAAATACCATTTGCCCTCATCCTTGAGGGCGCGGTTGAAGCTTTCCTTGGTGGAGTCCTGCGGAGCGCCCTGTGCCAACACTGTGGCGCACGGTGCCAGGGAAACCAGCACAGCGGCCAGGAAGTGCTTGGGGATTCGTGTTTTCATAGAGCTCCATTGTATTGGCACACCTCAAAGTGTCAGGATCGAGCACCCAGTTGTTTGACGTGCCTCATGGTCTTTGTGTGCCTGCGGCACCTGGTCCAACGCATAGTGCTGGCCGATATGGATCTTGACTTTGCCGCTCTGCCCTACCGCAAACAGATCAGCCACACATGGCCTGTGTTCTCTCGCGGGTGGTGATGTGGCAAAACAGCGTCAAGCGCGTGACATATAGCGAACCCTTGGGCGCCAGAATGCCGGGCGCAAACGGGGCGACCGGACCGGACGCCGCGCCAAAGCAGGCCATCAGGCCAAAGGGTTCCAAACAACCCAGCGATTTGTCGAACGTATCCTTGCCCACCGAGTCGTAGACCACCTTGACGCCCTTGCCACCGGTAATCTTCTTGACCTTGGCAACAAAATTATCTGCTACATAATTGATAGCGCTCTCCGCACCATTGGCAAGCGCCAGAGCACTTTTTATGAACTTCTCTGGAAAACCGGCTCACTGCCAGCCACCACCCAGCACCTTGTACAAGCTCACCAGGTTTTGCACCTGCTGCAACTGCACCTGAACCACGGCCTGCTGCGCCACAAACAGCGAGCGTTGTGCATCCAGCACGTCGAACGAACTGGATGCTCCGTGCTTGAAACGCAGGTCCACCAGCTGCATGCGGGTTTGCTCCGCAGTCAGTTGCGCGGTTTGTGCGCGCAGTTGCTCTGTCAGCGTCGTGCGGCCAGCCAGTGCGTCAGCCACTTCCTTGAAGCCGGTTTGAATGGCCTTCTCGTACTGGGTCACCGCGATGTCGCGCTGGACCTTGGCACTGTCCAGGTTGGCGCTG
>DAOQRI010000534.1:0-2295 GCA_035355475.1 Rhodoferax sp.
GCTGGTATCCAGGGCGCCTTGCGAAATGAAGTTCTTGGCCAACAGGTCACGGCTGCGCAGCAATTGACGTTGTGCGTCTGCCAAAACCGCTTCATCCTTGGCCATTTGCGCACGCACCTTGGCAACATTGGCTTCGTCAGGGCGTGGATCCAGCGTGAACAGCAGCTCGCCTGCTTTGACAAACTGGCCCTCCTTGATGTGAACCTTGGTCACAACACTGTTGATCTGGGGTTTAACGTCCACACTCGCAGCCGGCGTAACGGTACCGATGGCTTCGATGTGGATATCAAAATCGCGCTTCCTCGCGACCACTGTGGAAACAGACACTGGCGCGCCCGCTGCGCGCCCCCCGGACGTCGGTGCACTCGCACCGGTCGCGGTACCCACTGCGCTCGCCGCAGGCTCAGGGCCTGCGCCGGTCTTGTTTTCCCCGCAGGCAACCAATAGCAGGCACGCAGCAACGGTTTCGAGTATCAGAATCTTGGGTAGGGCTTTTGCATTCATATTCAACTCAGATTATCGACGCCGCGATTTGCCAGCGCATCCGCTCGCTCATTGCCAGGGTCACCCGCATGGCCCTTGACCCAACGCCAGTCGATGCGATGTCCCGCCTGGGAGACCAGTTGGTCCAGTTGCTGCCACAAGTCCACGTTCTTTACCGGTTGTTTGGCCGCAGTCTTCCAGCCCTTTGCCTTCCATCCTGCAAGCCACTCCGTGATGCCCTTAAGCACATACTGACTGTCCAGGTGCAAGGTTACTGAACAGGGGCGTTTTAATGCTGTCAATGCCTGAATGACTGCCATCATTTCCATACGATTGTTCGTCGTAACCGGTTCACCGCCAAACAGCTCCTTTTCGCTGCCATCTGGCGAACGCAAGAGCACACCCCAACCGCCAGGACCCGGGTTGCCTTTGCAAGCTCCGTCCGTGTAAATAACCACTTCGTTCAAACTTCTGTCTCCCGTAATGAGTCATCCTGCAACCGGTTTGCGACAGACACAGGATTGCGCGCAACGGCGGGAACAGTTTTCCATGCAGCGCCCATCAGGCGCACGCCCCGCACCCGCTTAACAGCGACCAGGAAGTAGGCCGCACCAAAAATAGGCCACCAGCGCGGCCCGGCCTTGTCCATCCACTCCATGCGTCGCAGCCACTTTTCACTGGCCACCCCGGGTCGGTAACACCCGAATTCACCGACTTCGACGTCAAATCCCAACAATCGCAGCCAATCGCGCAGCCGCCAATAGCCAATGAACTCGCCGGCTTGTGGCAGAAACGCTTGATCAAAACCCATTTTGCGGTACAAATGGCAGCGCTTTTGCCGTAGTCCCCACAAACTTGCGGGATTGAAACCACAGATGATCACCCGCCCCTCTGGCACCAAAACACGCTCAACTTCGCGCAAGGTCTCGTGGGGGTCGCTGCTCAGCTCGAGCGTGTGGGGTAGCAAAACCAGATCCAGGCTGCTCGCCGAAAACGGAAGGGCCGAAAAATTGGTCTGCAACGCCGGCCGTTGTACAACCATATCGTCTAATGGCGGCTGGCACTCGGTGGCCAGCCATCGATGCGGCATGCGGTTGGATCGCAGGCCGTCGAGTTCCGGAACTCCCAACTGCAAAGCGTGATAACCAAAGGTATCGACTACAGCCGCATCCAGTCGCGCGCCCTCCCAGTCCAGCAGGTAGCGCCCTGCTGGTGTCTGGAACCAATCATGCAAACCTATAATTCGACCGCTCATGAAGTTATTACCGCTGCCCGCATTTGCCGACAATTACATCTGGATGCTCCACGATGGACGAGAGGCACTGGTGGTGGACCCCGGTGATGCACAGCCCGTACTGAACGCTCTGCACCATGAGGGATTGAAACTGCAAGGCATTTTAGTCACGCACCACCATGCAGATCACACTGCGGGGATAGATATCCTCAGACAAGTGACGGATTCGCCCGTCTTCGGCCCAGCGAATGAAGTGCTACCGGAGCCGGTCCTTCGTCAATCGGGCGGCGCGATCATCCGTTTGCTGGGTCTGACCTTTCACGTGATCGAAGTTCCGGGCCACACCGCGGGCCATATTGCGTACTTCGCCGAAATCGACAATGACGCCCCTGTACTGTTTTGCGGTGACACGCTGTTTAGCGGAGGGTGTGGACGGCTGTTTGAGGGCACTGCGGCCCAGATGCAGGCATCGTTACAACAACTGGCTGCACTGCCAGGCGCAACCCGCGTATGCTGTGCACACGAATACACCCTGAGCAATCTGAAATTCGCCCTGGAAGTTGAGCCCGACAACATAC
>DAOQRI010000535.1:0-2295 GCA_035355475.1 Rhodoferax sp.
CACTTCGGGTTCGCGCCTGGTAGTCCCGCTGGCACCGCCGGTTGACCTGTGGGACCGGATTCGTCGCGGCTATGCCATGCCGGACCTTGACAGCGACCTGGTGCGCGACCGCGAGCAGTGGTATGCCACCCGCCCGGACTATATTTTCCGGATGACGGAGCGCTCAAAAAAGTATCTGTTTCACATCGTTGAAGAACTTGAATTGCGTAACATGCCCACCGAGCTGGCATTGCTTCCATTTATTGAGAGTGCCTTCAATCCGCAGGCAGTGTCCAGTGTCAAAGCCGCTGGCATGTGGCAGTTCATGCCGGCCACCGGCAAGTACTTTGAACTGAAACAGAACGCTTTTCGCGACGACCGGCGTGATGTGCTGGCCTCGACCCGTGCTGCGCTGGACTATCTGCAAAAGCTGTATGGCATGTTTGGCGACTGGCACCTGGCGCTGGCGGCCTACAACTGGGGCGAAGGCAGCGTGGGGCGTGCCATCGCAAAGAACCAAAAGCTGGGCCTGGCCACTGGATACATGGACCTGAACATGCCCATGGAAACCCGCTTCTATGTACCCAAGCTGCAAGCCATCAAGAACATCGTTTCACGGCCGGTTTCCTTTAATTCAAAATTGCCCCTGATCGAGAACCACCCCTACTTCCAGACCGTCACGATACACCGCGACATCGACGTCACTCTTGCCGCAAAGCTGGCCGAGGTTCCTCTGGAAGACTTCAAGGCTTTGAACCCCTCCATCAACCGGCCCGTCATCATGGCCGCGGGAACACCCCAAGTTTTGCTGCCCTGGGACAACGCAGAAGTATTCCAAAGCAACCTGGAGTCGTATGCTGGCGGTCGTCTCGCCAGCTGGACCGTATGGGTCGCACCGACCACCATGCGTCCCGCCGATGCTGCCAAGCGCGTGGGCATGAGCGAAGCGGAGTTTCGCAGCGTCAACGCCATACCACCACGCGTCGTCATCAAGGCAGGATCATCACTGCTGGTGCCCCGCTCCAATACGATGAGCCAGGATGTCACAGAGAAAGTCGCGGACAACGGGCAACTCTCGCTCGCGCCGGAGGTCACCCTCAAACGCACAATGGTGCGTGCGGGCAAAGGGGACAGTGTGGCTACCATCGCCCAGCGGTACAAGGTCAGTGCGAACCAGGTCGCTCAGTGGAACAAGGTCGCCCAATCAGCCAGTTTCAAGGCCGGCCAGCAGATCGTGGTGTTCCTCACGAACACACCACAGGTCAAACGCTCAGGCGGAGGCAACCGAACACCGGTGCGCCGGACTGCCCGGCCGCGTCAGCGATAGCCGACGAAGAGAATTCCAACATTGACGGCAAACGCAGCCGCCCATGTAGCGCTGCGCAGGTTTGCCATGCCTGATACGTACATCATCACGTACAAAATGCGCAGCACCACAAACAGAAAAGCCAGGATATCAAGCCGCCCCTGCGGCGCACCCAACTGGTGCGCAACGATCACCGCCGCCATAAAGAACGGCAGCGCTTCAAAGGTATTGGCTTGGGCCGCATTGGCGCGCGCGCGCCAGTCCTTTTGGGCGGCCAGCCAAGCCCTGGGGTTTTCATTGTCGTAACCACCCTCGCGGCGGGGTTTTCCAAACATGCCGGCCTTGGCCAGACCGGCGCAGCCTATGGGCAATATCGCAGCGACCAGCAGGCACCAGTACGCAATGGTGAAATGAACATTTGGCATAAATGGCTTTCCAATCCGCAAGATTTCAGATCAAAAACGTCTACAAATTTTCGATGGCACCACCCTAACGACGGTCCACCAGTGCATGGGCGATGGTGCCCAAGTCCACATACTCCAACTCACTGCCAGCGGGCACGCCCCGTGCCAGGCGGGTAACGCCCAGACCGCGCGCCTTGAGCGCCTCGCTGATCACGTGTGCGGTGGCTTCGCCTTCTGCCGTGAAATTGGTCGCCAAAATAACTTCCTGCACCGTACCGTCCTGTGCACGGTCAAAGAGTTTTTTCAGCCCAATGTCATGGGGGCCAATGCCATCGAGCGGGCTGAGCTTGCCCATCAGCACAAAATACAGTCCACGGTAGGCACCCGTGCGCTCCAGTGCCGACTGATCGGCTGGCGTCTCCACGACACACAGCTTGCTGGCGTCCCGCCTGGCATCCTGGCAGGTGGCGCACACCGTGTTCTCGGTGAACGTGTGGCACCTCTCGCAATGCTTCACCCCTGCCACTGCGGCCTGCAATGCACGGGCCAATGCATCGGCGGCTGCACGGTCGTGCTGCAACAGGTGAAAGGCCATGCGCTGGGCAG
>DAOQRI010000536.1:0-2283 GCA_035355475.1 Rhodoferax sp.
TCCACCACCGCCATGGGGTCGCTCGCCGGCCCCATTTTGCAGGTGCCCACCGGGTAAGGGACTCATCAATTTTTCCTTAAAGAAATTCGCTTGCACAAGCTGAAAACAATGATTTTACGGGCGCAAAGTGGCGCTACTTGCCAGCCTGGTCAGGCAGCGTGGGCGTCGGCGACTGATTTTTCCAGCTCCGTGAACGCTTCTTGCACATAAGTTCCCAAGTGCTGCAGGTTGGGCAGCTCGTCGGTCGCGATCAGGCCGAAATACAAATCGCCGGCATAGCTGAACAAGGTGATATTGAGTAGGTTGCTCGGTGGCAAGGTACTCACCGGATGCATCTCCTCCATCTTGGCGCCTTTGATGTACAGGAAATTCTTGGGGCCGGGTACGTTGGAGACCAGGGTGTTGCCCATGGGCGGCAGCGTGTTGCTGAGCTTGAGCATTTCGGCAATTTGCGCCACCAGACCGGTGATGAGGGTGTAGGACTCAATGCCCTCGGGCGCTACGCTGTCAATCATGGTGCGCACATTGCGCAGCGAAAAACCAATATTGCGCAGCCGCACGTACGGGTCGTCGGTCGGCGGCGAGAGTTCCACCTGAATAATGCCGATCTTGTTGCCAGCAGTTTTTTCGCCCTCCTGGCGCAAGTTGACGGGCATCTGGATGGTGATCGGGCGCTTCAACTCCACGCCCTGGTCGCTCAGGTAGCGGCGCAAGGCGCCATCCAGGCAGGTCAGTGCAATGTGGTTGACGGTGGAGCGGGTGCGTTCGCGGACGCGGTTGATGCGTCGCATCGACACGCCGGCCGTGGTGAATTGGCGCCCGGAGGTCACTTGACCGGTCAGCGGCGTTTTGGCGGTAGAAAGAAAGGGCAAGGCAATGGCATTTTTGGTGAGGTTGACGCTCTCCAGAAACAGCATGGTGGCCAAGCGGGCAATGCCAAGAAACCGCATGGCGGTGCCGCCGACTTCCTTCAGCAGGGACTGCATCATTTCCTGGCTGTGTTTTTTGTGGCTGCCACCGTAGCCACCGAGTTGCCGTGTCCATACCGGAGTGAGGTTCATATCGTCTGCCGACTCGCTCATGTTCTGGGCGGTCCAGCGCACCATCGTGACACCGTCGGCATAGGCATGGTGCATTTTTTGATAGAGCGCAAAACGGCCATTTTCCAGGCCATCAATCACGTGCAATTCCCACAACGGGCGCGAGCGGTCCAGCATGGGCGTGTGCAGTTTGGAGACCAGGTTGTACAGCGCATGCCGGTCGTTATGGCCAGGGCGCATCTTGTGATAAAAAATGTGCTCACTCAGGTCAACCTTGCCGATGGTCTTCCAGTGCGGCATGGCGCTGAGAGAGAAATGAATGACACGGTTGAAAGGCGCCTTGACTTCGGTAAAGCCGAGATAGTCCTGGTACAAGCTCTTGGCAAAGGCCGCGCCGGATTTGGCTGGTGGTGTGCAGATCAACAGTCCGCCCACGTGTTTGGGGCTGGCCTCGCTCTCAGCCACAAAAAAACCGAGATCGAGTAGAGACAATTTATTCATGATGCTTTGGAACTCGTTGACTGTGAAGGGCACCATTTTCACTCACCGCGAGAAATGTCGGGAAATCTTGCCTCAAGGCCTTTTCTTTGCTGATGGACCGCTTGTCGTCAAGACTGACTTTGCGGGTGGGGCTGCCAGCGCACGGTTACTGCCAGGCCGCCCAACAGGTCTGAGCGGCTGACATTCAATTGGGCACCAAAGACATCTGCAATTCGCTTTGCAATCGACCAGCCCAGCCCGCTGCCCGGCTGTGCATGGCCCAGCACCCGGAAAAATCGCTCGCCCAGCCGGGCCATGTCCGGCGCTTGCATGCCTGGGCCGCTGTCTTGCACACGCAGCACCGGGTGCCCGGATTCGTGGGTAACACTCACCACGATGCGGGCGCCATCCGGGCTGTAACGCAAGGCGTTGTCGATCAGGTTTCGCACCAGCACGCCCACCAGCATTTCGTCGCCAGCCACGGGGCAAGCGCCCTGCGCCTCCAGTTCCAGTGCTTGGCGACGCGTCAAAGCATTGGGTGCCAGTTCGGCCGCGACGCGCCGCACGACTGCGCTCAGATCGAGTGAATGTGTTGGCACCGCTGCGGGGGTTTCCAGACGTGCCAGCGTCAACAATTGTTCGACCAGCCGCGTCGCCCGGTCGCAACCGGCCAATGTGGCCTGCAGGGCATGGTCACGCTGGGCGGCATTGGTGCCCGCTCCCAGCGCCACCTGTGCCTGGGTGCGGATGGCTGCAATGGGGG
>DAOQRI010000537.1:0-2279 GCA_035355475.1 Rhodoferax sp.
CAATCTTGCCTTCAAAGTCCACCACCACGCGGTCAGTGTCCTGTGCAGGCGCGTCCTTGGCGCGCAGCGCAAAGGTACGGCGCTGTTTGCGCAAGATTTCAACGGTCTTGTCGATTGCGGCGTCGGTGACTTCGGCGCTGACCTTTTCCACTTCTGCACTGGCCAGATCGCCAATTTTGACTTCCGGGAACACCTCAAAAATGGCATCAAATGCCATCTCGCCCTCGGGAGAAGCCTGGCTCTCCGTAATGCGGGGCTGACCGGCGACGCGCAGCGCAGCCTCATTGGCGGCAGTAGCAAAGGCCTGGCCGACCTTGTCGTTCATCACTTCATAGTGCACCGAGTAGCCGTAGCGCTGCGCCACGACGTTCATGGGGACTTTACCGGGACGAAAACCGTCCATCTTGACGGTGCGCGCCAGTTTGCGCAGGCGCGAATCAACTTCAGTCTGGATGACGCCGACGGGCAGAGTCAGCGTGATTTTTCGCTCCAGCTTGTCCAGAGTTTCTACAGTAACGGCCATGGTCGATCTCCTAAACTAACTAAACTAATATTCCAAGTGGTGCGCGGGGGGGGACTCGAACCCCCACACTGTTGCCAGCGTCAGGACCTAAACCTGGTGCGTCTACCAATTTCGCCACCCGCGCAAAAATACAAAAAGGGCGGCCTATGGTCCTGGCAAACACCGTCTGCCTGACCCCGACCACCCATTTGAAATTGGTCAACCCGCTATTTTAACCTGCTGCGGGACTCTCTCTTTTGACCCTGAACCAGGCCGCGTACATGGCCGGCAGTGCCAGCAGGGTCAAAACGGTCGCCACAATCAGCCCGCCCATGATGGCCACCGCCATCGGACCCCAGAAAACCGAGCGTGACAATGGAATCATGGCCAGCACGGCAGCAGCGGCTGTCAACACAATCGGTCGTAGCCGGCGCACGGCCGACTCCACAATAGCCTCCCACACCGGCACACCGGCTGCGCGGTCCTGTTCGATCTGATCAATCAAAATCACCGAGTTGCGCTGGATCATGCCCATCAGGGCAATCACACCCAACAGCGCCACAAACCCAAATGGTCGGCCAGACACGATCAAGGCCCCGGCCACTCCGGCGATGCCCAGCGGACCTGTCAGGAACACCAGCATGGCGCGGCTGAAACTGTGAAGCTGCAGCATCAGCAGCGTAAATGTGATGAAGAGCATGATAGGTATACCAGCGGCAATGGATGCCGAGCCCTTGCTGCTCTCCTCTACCGCGCCAGCCACTTCAATGCGGTAAGCCGTCAGCCCCTTGGCCTTCCAGTCCGCCTCCATCGCGCGAAGCGCAGGCAACAATTCGGCAGTCACGGTGGCCCCCTGCAAGCCTTCTGCAATATCACTCTGAACCGTAATGGAGTAGTCGCGGTTGTCACGCCACATCACTCCGGGCTCCCAGGTGAAAACGGGTTTGGCTATCTGCGTGAGCGGAATGGACTTTCCGCTGGCGGTGGGAAGGTAGGCATTGGCCACATCGGTGATCGCATTGCGCTCATCCAGCGGCTGGCGCAACACAATATCGATCAGCTTGTCACCTTCCCGGTACTGGCCCACCGTGGTTCCACCAAAGATGGTCTTGGAGGCCTGGGCGATGCTCTGGCTGGTGACACCCAGCGCGCGTGCCTTGGTCTGGTCCACTTCCAGACGTATGGCCTTGACCGACTCATTCCAGTTGTCGTTCACACCACGCGTATTGCTGCTGGCCCGCATCAGCGTCTTGACCTCGTCGGCCCGCGCACGCAACACCATCGGGTCCGCGCCCAGCACCCGGAATTGCACCGGATAGGCAACCGGTGGACCATTGGGCAATATTTTGACCCGCGCCCGCACTTCCGGAAACTCCTGTGCGATCAGGGCAGGTAGCTTGATGCGCAGCGGCTCTCGAAGCTTTAACTCCTTGGGAACGATGATGAACTGCGAGACGTTACTTTGCGTAAAGATACTGTCCAGCGGCAGATAAAAGCGCGGCACACCCGAACCGACCCAGGTACTTACCGTTTGCACGCCAGCTTCTTGCAAAAGCCGCTCTTCAATGCGCTTGGTGGTCAGTTCATTGGCCGCAAACGAGGTGCCTTCGGCGTACCAGACATCCAGCAAAATTTCGGAGCGTGCCGAGTCGGGGAAAAACTGCTGCTGCACCCGTCCCATGCCCACGATGCCCAGGGCAAAGGTCAACAGCATGATGCCAATGGTCGTCCAGCGGTGCTCCACGCACCAGTTCACCGTTCTGCGAAAGGTGTTGTA
>DAOQRI010000538.1:0-2277 GCA_035355475.1 Rhodoferax sp.
GTGCAAATGCATAGGTATCGATGCGTGCTGTGTTGACACCCATGCAACTGGCAATTGGGCGGTTTTGCGTGACTCCGCGCACAAACAGCCCCAGGCGCGTCTTGCTGATCAGGAATGCCACACCACCCAACACAGCCAGCGCGAAGCCCACAATCACCAGGCGGTTGTACGGCAGGGACAGATTGCCCAGCACCTGCACGCCACCACTCATCCAGCTCGGGTTTTCCACGCCCACGTTTTGCGCGCCAAAGAGAGAGCGCACCGCCTGCATCAGCATCAGGCTGATACCCCAGGTGGCCAGCAGGGTTTCCAGCGGACGGCCATACAAAAAGCGGATCACGCCGCGCTCCAGTGCAGCACCCACCAGAGCGGATGCCAGAAAGGCGACCGGCACCGAAGCGACCAGGTACCAGTCAAAGGCACCTGGCGCATATTTCTGAAATAGACCCTGAACCACGTACGTGGCGTACGCGCCAATCATCATCAGTTCGCCATGGGCCATGTTGATGACGCCCATCAGCCCGTAGGTGATCGCCAGGCCCAGCGCAACCAGCAACAAAATGGAGCCAAGACTAATGCCGCTGAAGATGGCACCCAGACGGTCTCCCCAGGCCAGGCGGGACTCCACTTGGCTCAGGCTGAATTGCAGTGCTGCTTTGACCTGCACGTCGGCCTCCATCGTCAGACGCTCAATCAATAGCGTCTTGGTCACGGCCTGCGAACTCTCAGCCAGTAGTTTGGCGGCCTCCAGTCGTTTGGTTTTGTCGGAGCTGGTTAGCAGGGCAGCGGCTCGTAGTAATCCCAGGCGGTCCTTGATATCGGGCACAGTCTCCTGCGCAAAGGCCTTGTCGATCAAGGGCAGCTTGCTTTCATCCACTTCGCCCTGCAGCGTCTTGACAGCATCACGGCGCACAGCCGGGTCGGTGGACAGCAACTTGAGCGACGCCAACGCGGTATCCAATTCGCCGCGCATGCGGTTGTTGTTCATCACATCTTCGGCGGAGTCTGGGAGAGCGGTTTCAGTGCCGCTAACGGGATCTACTGCCTTGTCGTCTTTCACAATGACCGGATTTCCAGCCACCACCTTGACGGCGTCATCTGAGAGGGCCTGGATGAAGGTAACCGTCTTGTCGTCGGCCCCTGCCACTGCAGCGCGCAAGGCTTCTATGCGGGCGTCACCTTCACCGATCGCAATAGCCTTGGCCTGGCCGGGTGTGAGCGCGTGTGCGTTGCCGAACACGAAGCAGATGGCAAGCGCGAGAAAAATTCGGATAGACATAAAACTCCTGTGGCGACCACAACCCCAAAGTGAGGTGGTAGCCGTAGCGAGCGGCCCGAGGTGGGGATTGAAGCGCGGAACCATACTTGTGTACGGTGGGCACTGCAAGGCTCCAGATCGGGCCGCGCAGTAGGCTAACGCCTTACTTTGCGACAGGCTCGTCAGGCTTCTTGTCATTGCCTTCAATGAACGGAGACCATGGCTTGGCCTTCACCGGGCCAGGTGTCTTCCAAACCACGTTGAACTGGCCGTCGGCTTTGACTTCGCCGATGAAAACCGACTTGTGCAAGTGGTGGTTCTTCTCATCCATCTTGCTCACGATGCCGCTCGGTGCCTTGAAGGTCTGGCCGGCCATCGCTGCAATCACCTTGTCGGTATCGGTGGACTTGGCCTTCTCAACCGCCTGTTTCCACATATTGATACCAATGTAGGTTGCTTCCATCGGGTCGTTGGTCAGAGGCTTGTCGGAGCCGGGCAGCTTCTTGGCCTTGGCATAGTCGGACCACTTCTTGATGAAGGCGGTGTTGTCGGGGTTCTTGATGCTCATGAAATAGTTCCATGCAGCCAGGTGTCCCACCAGAGGCTTGGTGTCCACGCCACGCAGTTCTTCCTCACCCACTGAGAAGGCGACGACTGGCACGTCTTTCGCCTTCAGACCGGCATTGCCCAGTTCCTTGTAGAACGGCACGTTCGAGTCGCCATTGATGGTGGACACCACGGCAGTCTTGCCGCCCGCAGCGAACTTCTTCACATCAGCCACGATGGTCTGGTAGTCGGAGTGACCAAACGGTGTGTACTTCTCGTCAATGTCCTTTTCTGCGACGCCCTTGCTCTTCAGGTAGGCGCGCAGGATCTTGTTGGTGGTGCGGGGGTAGACATAGTCAGTACCCAGCAGCACCCAGCGTTTGGCGCCGCCACCCTCTTTGCTCATCAAATAGTCCACAGCAGGAATGGCCTGCTGGTTAGGTGCCGCACCGGTGTAGAACACGTTCTTGGAC
>DAOQRI010000539.1:0-2268 GCA_035355475.1 Rhodoferax sp.
CAGCACGCGCGACCCTACATAGGGCATGGTCTTAGGGTCAGCCAGCGTGACGAATTCCACATACTTGGCGCTGCCCAATGGCTCCACCTGTCGAATCAGGTCCGCAAGCGAATATCCGACCCACGGAATGACCATGGACCAACCTTCGACACAGCGCAAACGGTAGATGCGTTCCTCCATCGCACTGAGCTTGAGCAACTCTTCGATGCCCCATCTCCCGGGCTTCTTGACCATCCCTTCAATGTCCACACTCCACGGACTGGTCTTCAACGTGTGTGCGTTCGCGGCCGGGTCGGATTTGTCCGTCCCAAATTCATAAAAATTGTTGTAACTGCTGGCATCCTTGTAGGCGGTCAGCTTTTCCATCGTCGAGGCGCCGGAAACCATCGAAGGCCGCGCGTTGAGGGTTTGCAGCTTTCCCGGACGCTGCACCACAGCGCTCTGTGCCAAGGCTTGCCGCGATGCCCAAGTGACTATGGCACTACCGGCAAGCCCGGAGGCCATCCATTTCAGAATATCCCGGCGGTTGTCATAGGCCGCGCGATCGGTAATCTCGCTTGCGGGAGCGCAGTTAAAGCCATTTGCGTTTGTCTTGATCAGCATGGTGGGTCCTTGTTTCCTCATTGGTCGTTTGAACGCGCACTTTCTTACAAAGACTGCACCAAGCAAAAAGGGCAGCCCCATCTCGCGATGAGTCTGCCCTATTCAGAGCTTTTGTGCCTCCCTCGTCCAGAATGGAACCGGAGACGCAAGGGTTTGTTTCTAGCGCAGACCGGCTACGTAGTCAGCAACCGCCTTGATCTCGCGGTCATTCAACTTGGCTGCCACCTGGGTCATTTGCAGGCTGTTCTGGCGCACGCCGTCCCTGAATGCAGTCAACTGCGCAGCCGCATAGTCAGCGTGCTGACCGCTCAAGCGGGGGTATTGAGACGGAATGCCAGCGCCATTGGGGCTATGGCAACCCGCACAGGCCGCAATCTGGCGGTCGGCAATGCCACCACGGTAGATTTTCTCGCCGAGTTGAACCAGAGTCTTGTCACTGGCAGAACCTGCTGCGGCCTTCTTGGCAGCGACCCAATAGGCTACGTTCTTCATGTCCTCATCCGACAACATGGTGGCGAACCCCACCATCACGGCGTTTGCACGTTTGCCAGACTTGAATTCCTGCAACTGCTTGACGAGATACTCTGGGTGTTGTTGTGCCAACTTGGGATAGGCAGGTGTAGGGGAATTGCCGTCTGCACCATGGCATGCTGCGCACACGGCAGTGAAGGTGGCCTCGCCTTTGGCCAAATCCGGTTTGGCGGCCTTGGCAACAGGCGCGGGCGCATCCGCCGCAATAGCAAACAGGGGCGTGACGACCGCTGTGGCGGCTAGGATCAAGTGGGCAATCAACTTCATGGTGCTGCTGTGTATCTGGTGGGCAAAACAGCGTCCATTCTACAATGCAGCTCGGCTCTCGCGCCCCAATCAATGACTACCAACACAAACTCATCCACGTTTTCCCCTCCTGCAATCAAAGCCGGGCCCGGTGAAAAGACCGAGGCCACAGTCGCTTTAGGCTGGCTTCACACCGCCAAATTCCTGACAACTGCGCCGCAGCTGCACTTCCTGCCTCCTCTCGATGTACCCGAGATTGCTTTCGTGGGCCGCTCCAACGCCGGAAAATCCACCTGCATCAACACACTGACACAACAAAAGCAACTGGCCTTTGCCTCAAAAAAGCCTGGTCGCACCCAACACATCAACCTGTTCAGCCTAGGCAAGCAGGGTGTCATGGATGCCGTTTTGACTGACCTGCCAGGGTATGGCTACGCAGCAGTTCCCAAGCAGGACAAAATTCGCTGGCAGCAGGTCATGGCCAACTATCTGGTTACAAGGAAGAACCTGATGGGCATTGTGCTCATGTGTGACCCACGCCATGGGTTAACGGAACTCGATGAAATCCTGCTGGACGTCATTCGCCCACGGGTTCAGGAAGGTTTGAAGTTCCTGATTGTGCTGACCAAGGCCGACAAGCTGACTCGCAGTGAGGCCACCAAGGTCCTGTCCATCACCAAACTGCAAGCGGGTGGCGGCGAGGTCATGTTGTTCTCGGCACCCAAACGCAAGGGCATCGACGATGTTGCCAAGCTGCTGTGGAAGTGGGCGCATCCGGAAGGGGCATTGCCCGCAACGGAAGCCGCGTTGCCGACCTGACTCAATACGGCGGTGCTTCGCCCGCCGGCCGGTCCTTGAAGCGCTTGTGCACCCAGTAATACTGGTTGG
>DAOQRI010000540.1:0-2248 GCA_035355475.1 Rhodoferax sp.
GGTGTCGGTGGGTTCAAAACCGGCAATGGTCTCCAGCGGCAAATCCATTCCCTGTCGCTTCTGGATCAAAGCAAAGTGCGCCAACGCATCAGCACCCACGAAACTGACCGCCAGTCCCGTCTCACCTGCACGCCCTGTGCGACCTATGCGGTGGACATAGTCAACCGCTGACCGGGGCAGGTCGTAATTCACCACGACGGGCAGTTTGGATATGTCAATGCCGCGCGAGGCCAGATCCGTGGTGATGACCACTTCCCACTGCTCATCCTTGAACTCGGCCAACACCTGACTGCGTGCGCCTTGGCTCAAATCACCGTGAAAGGCGGTTGCGTAAACCCCGGCTTTGTAGAGTTTTTCGGCCACCAGTTCTGCAGCGTATTTGGTCGCCACGAACACCAGTACGCGTGTCCAGTGGTGTTCTTTCACCAGGTGACGTAGCAATTGGGTTCGGCGCTTGTCATCGACGCGTATGGCACGCTGGGCAATAACACTTTCCTGAAGCAGGTTGGGCTCCAGCGCGAGTTCGACCGGATTGTTCAGCATCTGCGCCACCAGTCCCCGGACTTCTGGCGGGAATGTGGCTGAAAACAGCAGCGTCTGGCGGCTCGGCGGCAACAGCGTCAGTGTGCGAGCCAGTTCATCGGCAAAGCCAAGGTCCAGCAACCGGTCCGCTTCGTCCAGTATCAGGATGCGAACCGTGGCCAGCTGAATCGCATTTTGCTTGGCCAGATCCAGCAGCCGCCCTGGCGTGGCAACCAGCACGTCTGCACCACCGCGCAGGGCCATCATTTGCGGGTTGATCGAGACGCCGCCCGACGCCATGACCACCTTGGGCGCGTGGGGCAGGGCTTGCGCCAAACTGCGCACCACCTCGCCCACCTGGGCCGCCAGTTCCCGGGTGGGAACGATGATGAGGGCACGGATGGCACGCCCGTATTGGTGGCGGTTTTCAGCGGGGAGCGCTTGCAGGCGCTGCAACAGTGGCAGGGCAAACGCTGCCGTTTTACCGGAACCGGTTTGTGCCGAGGCCCAGACATCGGAGCCCCGCAAGATCGGAGCAATGGCTTCGCGTTGAATCGGTGTTGGCTCGGAGAATCCGAGTGCCTTCACTGCGTCGCACAACGCAGGCGTGAGCCCCAGGGCAAGAAATGGCATTCGGGTCGTTTATCCGGGTTGGGCCTGCAACATGGAGATGTCGCTCAACGACTCCGCGCTGGGCATGGTTTTCTGCAATTTCTCGAGATTGAGCCCCAGCGATTGGACGACCGCGAATGGCAGCTCGGCCAACTTCAGGGCTGATGGGGTCGCAGGGTCGCTCAACAGAGCCGCAAGGTGCACGATGGCCCCCAGCGGAGAGTTGCCTTCTGCCATGGGATTCGCGCTGGCCTGTAGCGCCAGGCTCACCACTTCGGGGAAGTCCCAGCGCCGCGCAATTTCGGCGCCGATTTGTCCCTCGTCAAAGCCAGTGGCCTCGCGCTCGCGGGCCCAGCGGTCCCCGGGACTACACGGTTGGGCTTCTATGACTTGCAGTGCCTCGGGCTTGCTCTGTGCGATGACCAGTTCGCCCAATCGCAACATCATTCCCGTCAGCCAGGCCTGCTGCTCGTCCTTGGCGATGCTGTTGGCCAGCCACCTGGCATAACCCGCACACACCATGCTGCTGCGCCAGAATTCGAGGCGGTCAAGATGGGGCGGAAAAGTAAAGGCATTGGCAAGGCAAATAGACAATGCGCGGGCACGTATGTGGGCCATGCCGACCACGCTGACAGCACTGTCCAGCGATTTGACGCTACGTGACAGCCCAAAAATGGCGCTGTTGGCCATGCGCAGCAGCGTGGCCGTCAGGCCGGGGTCTTTCTCAATGATGCGCGTCACGGTTGTGATGTCTGCATCGTCATCGCTCAAGGTTCTGATGAGCGCATGGGCTACCTCGGGCATGACGGGTAGCTTGACCGACAGTAATAGGGTTGCGATGTCTGGCATTTTGATTCGATGATACCCTTGACCCCGCCTGAAACTTTGAAATTTTGCGCCTCGATGACATCCCCAAACACCCCCGCGATGCAGACCACGGCCGGACCCGCTTGGGCTCATGGCATGCGCAGCCTGACCCAATACCTGTCGCAGGATTGCCTGGGCGGCCCCAGGCCATGGAAGGCGGCTTGGGTGATCAACTTCCAGAAGGCTGGAACATTCTTCTTTATGGCCCTGTTGATGTGGGTCTACGAGAACAACACACCCGCCGCCT
>DAOQRI010000541.1:0-2241 GCA_035355475.1 Rhodoferax sp.
CCAGCGCACCAGCCCACTGGATGGACGCGGCGCGCACCACGCGGGAGGCGTCGTCTTCCTGCACCAGCAGCACTTGCTGGCGGTGCAGGGTGCCCATGCGGGATAGGTGTGCGTTAGCAACCGACAGCACGGCACCGGGCTGCACGAATTTGAAGCGATTGGCGATGGCCGCTGGCAGTGGACCGTCGCGCAGTGCAAGCGGCAGCACACCATCGGCGCCGGTCACGGCCTCGCCGATTGGCGTGCGCAGTTGACCGGAAGCCGAGTGGTACAGCCTGAATCGGCCATTGGCCGGGGCATCGGGCCATTGCAGCAGTTGGCGACTGAGCCAGACCGCCTGCGGTGCCTGAGATGTGGTTGTTGCCGCAGTGCTGGATGGCAGGCCATGGAGGACAGTTTGAAACTGGTTGGCATTGCAGGCGTCCAACAGCGAATTACCCGACGGGTTTGCAGACGCAGCGGCGCAGATGCCAAAGAGAAGGCATGTAGTTGCCGCCCGTAGTGTGGCGAGGGACAGTGCCGCGCAATTTGCACCCCATCTGGGGTGGTAAATGCCTGAACTGGGGGTTTTCTCAGTTTTCATGCTCTAAATGGCCTCTAGCCCTCGTGGAATATACGTAACCAGCTATCAGAGTTATAGCAAAGCCCAATGGAGGGTTTTCTACCGCGGCAGCGCCAGGGTTTGCGTGGATTGCTGATTTGATGGGTATTGGTAATATCATTACATAAACAACACAGCCTAAGCTGGTTCAAGAATGAAATTCTCGAATTTCTTATCTGCATTTCAAGATCAATTGAGTAGTTTGACTACATTTATGCGATGAATCTCACTCCAAATCCTCTGCCAGGTTGGCGTACATTGCGCGCGGGTCTGGCCGTGCGGGCCGCGCGCTGGGGGATGGCTTTTGGGCTGGGCCTTGGTGTCACAACCGTGGGACTCGCTGCAGAAGCACCGGCGGGCGCTCCATCGCACAACACAGTAATGGTTGACGTCAGTTCCGTGCCGCCGACTCCGCAGCCCAGCACCCTGCCGCCAGGTTGGCGGCACGGCGCGTTCATGGAGGTGTTTGTACGCGCCTACAAAGATAGCGATGGCGACGGTGTGGGCGACCTAAAAGGCCTGACCCAGCAATTGGACTATCTGAAGGACTTGGGCGTGAAAGGCATCTGGCTCATGCCCATCACCGCCAGCGCAGACGGTGATCACGGCTATGCGACAACCGACTTTCGCGCCATCGAGCCGGCCTATGGCACGCTGGAAGACTTTGACGAGCTGCTGCGCCAGGCGCATGCCCGCGGCATGGGCGTCATCATGGACTATGTCATCAACCACAGTGCACGTTCGCACCCCATGTTCGCCAGCGCGCTATCCGGGCCCGTGAGTCCGTTCTACGACTGGTTTGTGTGGGAAAAAGAGGCACCTGCGGGATGGGATATCTGGGGAAAGAATCCGTGGACCAGCACGCCCCATGGCAACTACTTCGGCACCTTCGGGCCGCACATGCCCGATTTCAACTTCCGCAACCCGGCCGTGCTGGCCTACCACCAGGACAGCCTGCGCTTCTGGCTCAACCGGGGGCTTGATGGCTACCGTCTGGACGCGGTTCCGCACTTGGTGGAAAACAATGCCAAAGACTGGAATGACCAGCCCGAAAGTCGCCGCCTGACGGGCGAGCTGACTGCGCTGATCACGTCATACCCGCAGCGCCATGTGGTGTGCGAGGCCACGGCCAACCCGCAGGTCTATGCGGCACCCGCTATCTGCGGCAGTTCCTTTGCGTTTGGGTTGGAACGCAACATCGTCAAGGCGGCCAAAGGCGACAAAAAGGCCATCCGGGCAGTGGCCGACTACTTCACCGCCGCACCACAGACCATGGCCACCTTCGTGGGCAACCACGATATTTTTGCCGGTGCCCGGCTGTGGGACCAACTTCGCGGCAACCGCGCACAGTACAAGCTGGCGGCAGCGACTTACCTTCTGCAACCCGGCACGCCTTTTATCTACTACGGCGAAGAGATCGGCATGGCGGGTATCGTCGGCGTGCCGGGCGACGAGCCGCTGCGCGCGCCCATGGGTTGGACGGCGGATACCCAACGCGGTGGCTTCACGTCGGGTACGCCATTCCGGCCGATGGCGCCCAATGTGGCACGCAATAACGTCGCGGCGCAGTTGGCGGATCCGAACTCATTGCTGTCGTTCTACAAAAGCATGCTGGCCCTGCGCAACCATTTGCCGTCACT
>DAOQRI010000542.1:0-2237 GCA_035355475.1 Rhodoferax sp.
AGCTGATTGCCGGCGGCGACTTCATGCAGGTGCAGGTGGGCCAGCGCATCAAGAAACGCTACACCGAGTCTCCGCTGAGCCTGTACCGTGCGCTGCGGTCGCTGAACCCCAGCCCGTACATGTATTACTACCATTTTGGTGACTTCCATGTCGTGGGTGCATCACCAGAGATTCTGGTCCGCCAGGAGCAGGTGAACGTGGAGGGGGCGCCAGCCACCAAAGTGACGATCCGTCCACTGGCCGGTACCCGCCCGCGCGGCGCCACACCCGAGCTGGACAAGGCCGCTGAAACCGAGTTGGTGAACGACCCGAAAGAGCGCGCCGAACACGTCATGCTGATTGACCTGGCGCGCAACGACATCGGGCGCATTGCCCAGATCGGCAGCGTCAAGGTGTCCGATGCATTCTGCGTGGAGCGCTACAGCCACGTCATGCACATTGTGAGCAATGTGGAAGGCACGCTCAAGGACGGCATGACCAGCATGGATGTGCTCAAGGCGACCTTCCCGGCGGGCACACTGACCGGTGCGCCCAAGGTCCACGCCATGGAACTGATTGACCAGCTGGAGCCGACCAAGCGCGGCATTTATGGCGGCGCCTGCGGCTACCTGAGCTATGCCGGCGACATGGATGTGGCCATCGCGATTCGCACCGGCATCATCAAGAACCAGACCCTGTATGTGCAAGCGGCCGCCGGCGTAGTGGCCGACAGCGTCCCCGAGCTGGAATGGAAAGAAACCGAAGCCAAGGCGCGTGCGCTGCTGCGCGCCAGTGAGCTGGTTGAAGAAGGGCTGGAGTAACACCATGAACAAGCCAATCAAACTGCTGATGGTGGACAACTACGACTCCTTCACCTACAACATCGTCCAGTACTTCGGAGAACTGGGCGCCGAGGTAGAGGTGTTCCGCAACGACGAAATCACCGTGGAAGGCATTGCCCAGCGCAATCCGGATCGTCTGGTGGTCTCGCCTGGCCCCTGTTCGCCCAATGAGGCGGGTATTTCGGTGGCGGCCATTCAGCACTTTATGGGCAAGCTGCCGATTTTGGGCGTGTGCCTGGGCCACCAGAGCATCGGTGCGGCGTTGGGCGGAAAGATCATCCGCGCCCAGGAGCTGATGCATGGCAAGACCAGCGTCATCACTACGACGCAGGAGGGCGTTTTTGCCGGTTTGCCCAGGCAGTTCACGGTCAACCGTTACCACTCGCTGGCCATTGAGCGCGCCACCTGCCCCCAAGAACTGGCCATCACGGCGTGGACGGACGACGGCGAAATCATGGGCGTACGCCATACCGGCCTGGCCGACGCGGTGCGCCTGGAGGGCGTGCAGTTTCACCCCGAGTCCATACTGACCGAACACGGCCACGCGATGTTGCAGAATTTCTTGAAATAAGTGCAAAGCGAATTGCTATTACTACGATAGCATCGTACGCATATTTGACGAGGGCTAGAGGCCAAAATGACCACTAAATTGATCGACCTGCGCAGCGACACCGTGACCCAGCCCACACCCGCCATGCGCGCGGCCATGGTGGCGGCACCCCTGGGTGACGACGTGTTTGGAGACGACCCCAGCGTCAATGCCTTGCAAGACAAGATTGCGGCCATGCTGGGTTTTGAGGCCGCCCTCTTCATGCCCACCGGCACACAAAGCAACCTGTGAGCGCTGTTGGCGCATTGCGGTCGTGGCGACGAGTACGTCGTCGGGCAACTGGCCCACACCTACCGGTACGAGGGCGGCGGTGCTGCGGTGCTGGGCAGCATCCAGCCGCAACCGCTGGCGCAGGATGCCAAGGGTGAAATGGCGATGGCGGACATCGCCGCTGCCATCAAACCCGACGACTGCCACTTTGCCAGGAGCCGCTTGCTGTGCCTGGAAAACACCTGGAATGGCCACCGCATGTCCATGGAGTATCTGCATTCGGCGACACGGTTGGCGCGTGAAAAGGGTCTGGCGTGCCATCTGGACGGTGCCCGGCTGTTCAACGCGGCTGTCGATCAAGCTGCGGCCGATTCAGAACCGATTGCGACTGTCGCCCGGCGCATCACCCGCCTTTTCGACAGTGTGTCGGTGTGTTTCAGCAAGGGCTTGGGCGCGCCCATCGGATCCGCTCTGTGCGGTAGCCAGGCGCTGATCGCGCGCGCGCACCGTATCCGCAAAATGGCCGGAGGCGGCATGCGGCAGTCCGGCATGCTGGCGGCGGCGGCCAGTTACGCCCTGGACCACCATGTGACCCG
>DAOQRI010000543.1:0-2236 GCA_035355475.1 Rhodoferax sp.
CCGCAGGCTTCAGCACCCGTGCCATTCACTGGGGTTACAACCCGGCCGACCACCACGGAGCCCTGGTACCCCCGATCTACACGTCCGCAACCTTTGCGTTTCCGACGGTGGAGTACGGCATGGCCTGCTTTTCCGGTGAGCAGCACGGCTATTTCTACACCCGCATCGGCAACCCCACGCTGGCCCTGCTGGAGTCGCGTCTGGCCAGCCTGGAGCAGGGGGCTGCTGCCGTGGTATTCGGCTCAGGCATGGGTGCCATCACCGCCACGCTGTGGTCCATGTTGGAGCCGGGCGATGAGGTGCTGGTGGACATGACCTTGTATGGCTGCACCTTTGCCTTCATGACACACGGCCTGGGCCGCTTTGGTGTGCTCGTGCGGCATGTGGACATGACGGACCCGCAGCAGGTGGCGCAGGCCATGAGCCCCAAGACCAAGGTGGTGTACTTTGAGTCGCCCGCCAACCCCAATATGCGCCTGGTGGACATTGAGGCGGTGGCCGCCATTGCCCATACCGGAGGCGCCAGGGTGGTGGTGGACAACACCTACTGCACACCCTACTTGCAACAGCCCCTGCTGCTGGGGGCCGACGTGTCGGTGCACTCCATGACCAAGTACCTCAGCGGCCACGGTGATCTGACCGCTGGCGCTGCGGTTTTTGCCGATGCGGAACTGGCCACGCGGGTGCGCTTGTATGGTCTGAAGGACATGACTGGCGCAGTGATGTCGGCACAGGATGCGCACCTGGTCATGCGTGGGCTGAAAACACTGGCTTTACGCATGGACCGCCATTGCCAAAACGCTATGCAAGTGGCCGAGTTGGTGGCAAGCCATCCCGCAGCCGCTGTGGTGCACTTCCCCGGCCTGCCGTCGTTCCCCCAGCACGCGTTGGCCACGCGTCAGATGCGCCAGTATGGCGGCATGATTGCCTTTGAACTCCATGGTGGTCTGCAGGCCGGCATGCGCTTTATGAACGCCCTGCAACTGGTGACTCGCGCCGTGAGCCTTGGCGATGCCGAGAGTCTGGCCCAGCACCCGGCCAGCATGACGCACTCAACCTATACCCCCGAAGAGCGCGCGACCTACGGCATCAGTGATGGCCTGGTGCGCCTGTCCATTGGGCTTGAAGACATTGCGGACATTCTGGAAGATGTGTGGCAGGCGATGGATATCGCGCACACTGTCTGACCCCTCTTTCGGAGCATCCATGGAACCTGCCCGCCAAGTGCCACCCATTGACCTGGACCCTGCCGAGACGGCCGAATGGACCGAAGCCTTTGCCGCGCTGGTAACGACCCAGGGCCCCGAGCGCGCGCGTTTTGTGCTGGACCAGCTGGTGCGTGCCGCCCATACGGCGCAGATCGCCTTGTCGCCCGAACTGGCCACGCCCTATGTCAACAGCATTGCGGTGGACCAGCAGGGCAGCTTTCCAGGTGATCTGGCTATTGAGGAGAAGCTGGCCTCGCTGATGCGCTGGAACGCCCTGGCCATGGTGGCCAAGGCGAATGCAGAGTACGGCGAGCTGGGCGGACATATCGCTAGTTACGCCAGTGCGGCGGATTTGTTTGAGGTGGGCTTCAACCACTTCTTCCGGGCACGCAATGACAAGCACAGAGGCGACCTGGTGTTCTTCCAGCCGCACAGCGCGCCCGGCGTGTATGCCCGCGCCTTCCTGGAGGGGCGCCTGACCGAGAACGACCTGGCACACTACCGACAGGAAATCACGGCGCCACGCAAAGATGCCAAGGGCCTGTCCAGCTACCCGCACCCCTGGCTGATGCCGGATTTCTGGCAGTTCCCAACCGGATCCATGGGCATTGGCCCCATCAGCTCGATCTACCACGCGCGCTTCATGCGCTACCTGACCCACCGCAACCTGCTCAATTGTACCGGGCGCAAAGTGTGGGGCGTGTTTGGTGACGGCGAGATGGACGAGCCCGAGAGTATGAGCGCGTTGACACTGGCCAGCCGCGAAAAACTGGACAACTTGGTCTGGGTCGTCAATTGCAATCTGCAGCGCCTGGACGGACCGGTGCGCGGCAATGGCCGCATCATCGACGAGCTTGAAAAGCTGTTCCGCGGTGCAGGCTGGAACGTCATCAAACTGTTATGGGGCAGCGACTGGGATGGCCTGTTTGCGCGCGACACCACCGGCGCGCTGGTGAAGACCTTTGCGAACACAGTGGACGGCCAGATGCAGACCTTTGCCGCCAAAGACGGCCGCTTCAACCGCGACA
>DAOQRI010000544.1:0-2232 GCA_035355475.1 Rhodoferax sp.
TGCTGGAGGACAGGGAGCTTGAGACCATGCACTGGCGCAAATCAAAAGGCAGGTAGCCCATACACCACTGGTTCGCAAAAGAAGTTTCATCATGTTCGATACGTCCTGCCCTACCGTCCTTGCAAATACTGTGCGGCAATGGGTCGCAAAGCCGCAGGGTGAATGCCCAGTGCTTGCAGACCAGGCGTGTGTCCGCTGGCGATGTTGTCCACCTTCATGGAGTCCAGGTTGTCCCGGCTCATGAGTGGCTCTCCCGGCGCCAGTTCCATCATGCGGGCTTGCAACCGCCCCACCCAGTCCGGTAAGGGGATGACGGGCCGACCACGACCACCACGCACGCCACTGAGCTGTGCGGACAACTGCACCAGCTCTCTTAAGGTAAAAACCTCCGGGCCACAGGCTTCTAGAAACCGCACGGCCGGCTGGCCCGGTCGTTGCGGCACGCCCTGCTCCAGGCACTTCACTACGGCGGTAGCTACATCGCCTACCCAGACCGGCTGGAATCTGGCATGGGCACCCGCCAGCGGCATGACCGGAAACACAGCTTGCAGTTTGGCAAACAGGTTCAGGAATTTGTCTCGTGCACCAAAGATGATGCTGGGCCGCAGAATGCTCAGCTCCACATTCGACTGTGCAAGTGCATCCATAAGGGCAGCTTCGCCCCGCTCCTTACTGCGCAAATATCCCGAGGGTCCGGACCCGGGCTTCGCGCCATTGACCCCCAGCGCGCTGATGTGCACCAATTTGCCCACGCCCTGTGCCAGGCAGGCCTGTGCCACATGGCCAGGGAGCCGCACATGCACGCGTTCAAACGCCTCCGGGCTGCCGTGCAGAATGGCTATGAGGTTGACCACGGCGTCGTGCCCGGCGACGACACGCTGCAATGCCACGTCGTCATGGACATCCATCTCCATTCGGTTGACGTTTGAGAGGTGTTGCAAATGCCGGGCGTTGACCAGCCTCCGCGTGGGCACTGTTACCTTGTATCCCTGTCGCACCAGGAATTCGCAAACCGTGGTACCGACATATCCCGCACCGCCCAACACCAGTATATTTTTCATAGGCCCACTGTACGCGCAATGGCGCTTGTCAATCAAAGCCCATGCCGTGACATACTTTTTTGCCCAGACCATAGAAATGGCAGTGGTAGCCCGGAGGGAGCGAGTCGCTGTTGGACAACGGATCTGAGAAAGGGTCCGCATTGTTGACCGGCACCGGAGCGTTCGGCGCCTTGGCCGGCTCTGGCGTGGGCTCGGGTGTGTTGAGGCCGTACAGCTGGCACAGTGCCTTTTGGGAGGTTTGCTGGGGAGTCAATGGCACCTTGAGTGCCAGCAAGCCAGGGCACAAGGGCGCCAATTCGGCCTTGCGCGCGCGCACCTGAGACGCCACATCGCTTTCCTGCGCCCAAGCGGCGTGCGTGGCAGCAAAACTGAGCAAAGCCAAACCAAATCCCGAAAACCTGCACGGTACTTTCATAGGACAACGGGCTCAGGCTCCAGCAAAATGCCAAAGCGCTCGTAAACACTGGTCTGAATGGCCTTGGCCAGGGTCATCACTTCCCCCCCGGTTGCACCCTCGCCGTCGGCACCGGTACCCCGGTTGACCAGCACCAGCGCCTGCTTTTCGTACACGCCCGCCTGCCCGACGGACTTGCCCTTCCAGCCGCACGAATCGATCAACCACCCCGCAGCCAGCTTGATGCCCCCGTCATCCAGGCGGTAATGCACCACTTTGGGGTCGCGGGCAATGATGTCCGCACACTGTTCGGGCGAAACGGTGGGGTTCTTGAAAAAGCTGCCCGCGTTGCCAATGACCGCCGGGTCCGGCAATTTGGCACGGCGGATGGCACATACCCAGTCGAATATCTGTTGCGCAGTGGGTTGCGTGTAGCCGCTCTCGCTCATCTTGCGGTCAATATCGGCATAGCCCAGCACCGGCTTCCACGCCTTGGGCAGGGCAAATCGCACCCGCAGAATCAGCGCGCGGTCCTTCAGACCCATCGCCTGGTGTGCGCCGACCTGAATGGCACCGCCATGTTTAAAAACCGAATCCCGGTAACCAAAGGCGCATTGGGCCGCATTCAGCGTAAAGACCTCACCTGTATGCAAGTCCATCGCATCCAGCGAATCAAACCGGTCCTGCAACTCCACGCCGTAGGCGCCAATGTTTTGCACCGGTGAGGCACCCACCGTGCCGGGAATCAGCGCCATGTTTTCAAGACCAGGGTAGCCT
>DAOQRI010000545.1:0-2227 GCA_035355475.1 Rhodoferax sp.
CGCAACTCGGCTCCCAACACGTAACCACAGGCTGTGGCCGCATTCGTGGCGTCCAACGGGCCCGCGTGCTTTTTCGCGCTGGGCGCGGCCATCCACATCTCTCCCAGCGCCCGCATCGGAGGCAAGTGGGTAAAGCCATCGGTCTTGAATCGCTGCACGCGCCCGCCTTCGTGGTCGACACAAATCAACAGATCGGCGCGCACTTTCTTGATGTCCCGGCACAGGGCCGTGAGCTGCGCGCGGTCTTGCCAATTGCGCGCAAACAAAATCAGGCCGCCGACCAGCGGGTGCTTGAGGCGTTGGCGGTCAACTTGGGTCAGGCGCGTGCCGGCGATATCGATGATCAGGGGAGCGTGAAAGGTCATGGGCCAATGATTTGGAGTTGAGTGATTGCTACGACTTTGATAGCTGCTTGTGTATATTCTACGAGGGCTTGAGGCCAAAATGGCACAAAATTTGCGAACTAACGGCCTATCTGATGCAAACTATGGCGACCACAGACGCACCACCCATTTCGCATGAATGAATTTCCCACCCTGATTACGCAACGCCTGCAACTGCGAGAAATCACCACCGCTGACGCACCACAACTGTTGGCCATCCACGGCGACGCGCAGGCCATGCGCTGGTTTGGCACCGATCCCCTGACCGATTTACAGCAGGCTGAAAAGCTGGTGGAGGTGTTTGCCGGATGGCGCAAGCTGCCCAACCCCGGCGTGCGCTGGGGCATTGCATTGCATGGCAGTGACCAGTTGATGGGCACCTGTGGCCTGTTCAAGTGGAACCGCGGCTGGCGTTGCTGCACGCTGGGCTACGAGCTGGCGCAAAGTGCCTGGGGCCACGGCTATATGCGCGAGTCCTTGACTTCCGCGCTGGAATGGGGCTTTGCAAACATGGCTCTGAACCGCATCGAGGCCCAGGTGCACCCGGATAACGCAGCCTCACTCAAAAGCGTGCAGGCACTCGGCTTCGTCTACGAGGGCCGCATACGCCAGGCTGGTTTCTGGCTAGGTCAATACCACGACCTGCTGCAGTATGGCCTGCTGCGCGATGACTATCAGCGCCTCAATCCTCCGCAAGGGCGCGCGCCGAGCTGATAAACGCGATGGCACGGCCCGCTGGCATATTGGCGTGTATGCCTTCCACGAGAGGTAGGTTGGCGGGTGTGTCCGATTTCCAGGTAATCACGAAATTGGCGCCCGAGCCGCCCGTATCGTCACTGCGCGGCACAAACAACTCATGCGTTCCCATGGGGCCAATGGTTTTGGGTGCAGACACATATTCTTTGAGTTTCTTGCCGTCCGTGTCGTAATACTGAGCCGACAGTACCCGGATAGACTTGACCGGATCGGTGTTGCGAATGCTCACCGAAACTGAGACCAGCGTCTTGGTCCGCTCGCCGCTGGCCGCCACGTCGCCATGCCAGATGTGCGAGTAGATCGGCAAATACAGGCTCTGGCCAAGGGACCTGACCGGCGCGCCCTGCCCCACCGCGAACCCGCAACCCAATCCCATCAAAAGGCTGATCAGCAGGGATTTCATGTTTTCTCCAATACAGCCGCAGCGCACTCCACCACACAGAAACTCGCTGCATAGTCAGTCTCGTCGGTCACGCTGATGTGGGCGCTGAGTTTGCGGGCTTCGAACCACGCCTTGAGCCCGCCATGCAGCACGATGGTGGGTGCGCCGCTGGGCAGCTTGGCCACTTCGCAGGCCCGCCAGGTCATGGGCATGCGCATTCCCAGACCTATGGCCTTGCTGAAGGCCTCCTTGGCCGAGAAGCGGGTGGCCAGGTAGCGCACACCGCGCTCTGGCCAGCGCGCACTACGTGCTTGCCAGGTAGCGAACTCGCCTTCACTCAAAATTTTGGCGGCAAAGCGGTCGCCATGGCGATCCAGGCTGTCGCGGATGCGGCGCACGTCGCAGATGTCGGTGCCAATGCCGTAAATCACTTCAAACAATCCAGGTAGGCCTTGATGGTGGCCGCGTATCCCAGCTCCAGCGCATCGGCAATCAGGGCATGGCCAATGGAGACCTCCTGCACGCCGGGCACCGTGCGCACAAACGCCCCCAGGTTGTCGCGGTTCAGGTCGTGGCCCGCATTCACACCCAGCCCCACATCCAGCGCGGCCTGGGCTGCGCGGGCAAAGCGTTGCAACTGGGTGTCCTGATCGGTTGTACCCCAGGCTGCGGCGAAGGGTTCGGTATAGAGTTCAATGCGGTCAGC
>DAOQRI010000546.1:0-2213 GCA_035355475.1 Rhodoferax sp.
GCTGTTTTCAGTCAGACTGAAGTGCTGCCAAGGGCTCCGCTAAGGCGGATGCACGCTGGGTGTGGGTCGTGATTTGCAGATCATTTGCTTGAGTTCTTTGTTGTCTTCAATTCAAATTACCAGAGAGTTCGTTTTGCGCAAGGGACTGTTTGACGCTTGTCGCAAACTTTTTTGGGCAAAGCTTCTCCTCGACCCTGGGTCTGCAGCGTTGCAGAACCGAGGGCTAATGAGAAGCGGCAGTGGGTCTTGGGGCTAGCTCAGCAGCATGGGTGGATGCAGGTGCATCCAGGCTTGCAACGGAGGCAGCCATCGTTTCGGCGGAGGCTGGGCCGACTCACCCGAATCCGGGCGATCTTTTGTAGGAGCGTCTTTTTGTTGAACAACACGCGAATTGGAGATTTGCGCTTGATTTCGTTTGGATGTGCCTTGCGCGGCTTTCTCGCTGACAGGTCCAACCGCTTTGACTTCGCTGGCCACGAATGTGTGCGTGAGCAGTCGGTCCATTGCCGATCCGTCGTTTCGGGTCAGATTGGGCACATAACGGCTGTACACGCGAAACAGCATCTCGGTGCTGGTGTGACCTAGCTGTCTAGCAATCCATTCCGGGGCTTCGCCTGACGCCAACCACAAGGTGGCCGCGGTGTGGCGCATTTGATAAGCCTTGCGATGGACAAACTCCAAGTGTCTGAGCAGTGGCGACCAAACACGGTTGATGAAATTCTTGTTATCAATCGGGTTGCCCGCCTGGTTGCAGAACACGTATTCGGAATTGGCTGCGGTCACTTTATGTTGCGCCTCCAAGGCGTCATACACCATCTGACTCATTTGGATATCGCGGCAACTGCCGTCAGTCTTGAGATCGTCTTCCTCGCCCAGAACAATGGATTCGCGGACCAGAATCAAGCGACGCTCAAAGTCTACGTACTTCCATTTGAGTCCGTGTGCCTCTCCAGTGCGCATACCGGTGAAGAAACGCACGGCAAAGTAATTGCGAAAATCGGCGCGCGTTGTCTGAAGAATTTGCTGCACTTCATCCATATTGAATGGCAGCACATCGCTACGCTTGATGCGCAGAGGCTTGATGTTGCGAAAGGCCGAGTTGAAGTTGTAACGATCAGCCGCCTCATTCAGTATTTGGCGCAGTGGCTTCATCACTGCATTGACGCGCCTGGCCGAGAGAGTGGCATTCTTACCCCGTCCAGCGAGTTTGGAAATCTCGGCCCGGAATGCGAGGACATCTGCCTTGGTGATCGCCCCCATCGATTTGTCACCGAAAAATGGGAGTATGTATTTGTCGATGGCGCCGCGCTGAGTGATGCGATAGCTGCGGCGCCATGTGATTTCACTTTCCATAAACCATTGGTTGGCGAACTCACGCATGGTTGGCGTCCCCAGCGCCCCTTGGATCAACTGTTCGGCGCGTGCTCCCTGTTGATCCGAGCTTTCAACAGTCAACGGCTTTCCAAAAGTTTTCACATAGTCAAAGGTGCCCAACGCAATTTCGGTTTCGATGCGATCTAACGCCTTTTGAAGGCGCTTACGATTTGCCGGAATATCTGGGAGCGCGGTGTATTCGCGCACTCGACTACCGGCATAACGAAAGTCCATAAAGAGGGTCCCCTTGCTTGCGAGGGTGCGGATACTACCCATGAAGCACCCCTCCGTTTGCAAGGGGGATGGCATACGAACCTGCCGACGACACCAACTTCATATCTGCTTCAACGTGCTCCCATATGTAGAGTGTCTTACGCCCACCAAAGGGTCAGATGTAGTGGCGTCCTTCAAGCAGAACACTGTCCTTGAGGCGATCCCGTATTGTTCTGCTGTCGTATTTGATACGAGCGGATAGTTCATCAGTGGTTAAGTAGGTTGCTGGCTGAATTTGCATTTCTCACTCCTAATAAAAGCTGCGACAATCAGAATGTAAAAAAATGCTTTCAACTGCATTTTTGTCATCCAGAATGATATCTTAGGCGAATTAATGACATTTTCAAGCCATTTTTGTCGTTCTACATGAAATATTTTTATTGAGCATGTCTTGATCAAGTGCCACCTTTCCCGTTTGATGGGCGAACGGAAGCTAAAAATCAGTGACGTTGCCCGTGACACTGGGTTGCACCGCAACACCGTGACGCTGCTGTACCAAGAGACTGCGACGCGCGTCGACCTGGAAGCTATTGATGCGCTTTGCCGGTATTTCGGCGTAAGCGTTG
>DAOQRI010000547.1:0-2180 GCA_035355475.1 Rhodoferax sp.
TCTCTGCCGATCTGGAATACCACCACAAGAAGCAGCCTTCGGTCCCCGGCCTGGGCTTGCTGGATGCCAATGGCGATGGCGTGGGTGACACGCTGCCAGCCAGCCAATACGCTCGCCTGAACCTGAACAACCAGAGCTGGTCTCTACCCTTTGAGTCCACCAGCACCAATGCGCAGTTGGCCATCGATCACCTGATCAACGCCGACTGGCAGGCGTACCTGGGCCTGGGTACCCAGCGTACCGT
This sequence comes from Rhodoferax sp., assembly GCA_035355475.1. Classification (GTDB taxonomy): domain Bacteria; phylum Pseudomonadota; class Gammaproteobacteria; order Burkholderiales; family Burkholderiaceae_C; genus Allorhodoferax. The sequence continues at coordinate 245 of DAOQRI010000547.1, forward strand.
GGTGCACGACCGGCTGGCCTTTCCGGATGGTTGCAGCAACGCCACCACCTACGTCTACCCGGGCCTGTGCGCCAACGGCGATGTGGACCTGTACGACTACCGCAGCGAAAACGAGGAGCGCAGCACCTGGGCATGGGACGCCCGACTGCAGGGCAAGCTTGCCGCCATGGGCGTGCAACACCGCGTGCGCCTGTCTCTAAGCGGCCGCAATGCCAAAACCGCACTTAACCCCACACAAGCCTACAACTACGTGGGCAGCACCAACATCAACACACCCGCGGTACTACCTGGCGATGGCACTGCACTGGACCTCAACACCAACAGCCGTGAACGCGCGGTGGACGCATCCGCCTCGCTGGTGAGCGACCTGTCGAGCAACGTGCAAAGCTTTGTGGGCTTTCGCACCTCGCAGTTGAACCGTTCCAGCGAACGCAGCGATGGCTCGCGCGCGATTTCCTTCGACCAGACCGTGACCACGCCGTGGGCGGGCCTGTCCTGGCTGCCCACGGCCAGCACTATGTTGTACGCATCCTGGGGCCAAGGTGCCGAGCTGGAAGCGGTGCCCAACCGCCCCTCCCGGTTCGTCAATGCAGGCCAGGTGTTACCCGCACTCAAGAGCGAGCAAACCGAGTTGGGCATGAAGTGGCAACCCAACGCGCGTGTGCTGGTGTCGGCGGCGGTTTTCAACATCGACAAGCCCTACGCAGATGACCAAGCCACGGCCAGTGGCGTGCCGCTGCGCGTAGCGGGTGGCAAAACCGCACGCCACCGCGGGCTGGAGCTCGCTGCAGTCGGCCAGATGGATGCACAGTTGTCCCTGCAGGCCAGCTTGACGGTAATCGACGCCCGTTACACCGCTGCGGTGGACCCAGCACTGGTGGGCCAGTTGGTGACCAATGTGCCCAAGACCAAGGCATCGCTGTTTGCCGACTACAAAATTGCCGCCCTGCCCGGCCTGTCCGTCAACGGCCTTCTGACCGCAGACAGCGGCAAGACGGTGACAGCGGATGGCGCCGTGGCGCTGCCGTCTGCCTGGCAACTCGATGCCGGCCTGCGCTACCAGAATCGCCTGGTTGGCAAGATCACGCAATGGAATCTCCATGTGGAGAATTTGACGGACCGCAGTTACTGGCGCGAAGCCCCCACGCAGTATTGGGGCGGTACCTACCTGTTCCCGTCCACACCGCGCACCGTGCGGGCCAGGGTGACCATTGAGTTCTGAACCCCGCCTCATTTGCCTGCTGGGCGCCGAGTGCACCGGCAAGACCACGCTGGCGCAGGCCCTGGCTCAGCGGATGGGAGGGCTGTGGGTGCCTGAGTATTTGCGTCGCTTTACCGACTTGCACGGTCGCACGCCCGAGCGCCACGAGCAGCTGTCTGTTCTGAAAAAGCACGAGGACTTGGAAGCGGCAGCGCTGGAAACAGCCCGCAGCCAATCACGCGCATGGGTCTTTTGCGATACAGCGCCGCTAATGACAGCCATCTACAGCGACCACGTCTTTGGTGACGCCTCGCTCTTCCCACAGGCGCAGCGTCTGCACGCCCGCTACGCATTGACCTTGCTGCTGGAGCCCGACATCCCCTGGGTGGCCGATGGCATTCAGCGCGACGGGTTGGCACAACGCGCTGCGGTTCACGCGCGCATAGAGCGCGCATTGACGGAGCGGGCATGGCCGCATGTCCGCATGTCCGGGACATTAGAAGATCGCCTGATTGCTGCCGAGAAGGCGGTGCTTTCGGTGACGACTTGAGCGTTGGTGCATACCGCCACAACGCGCATGCACAGCAAGGTCAGCTAAGGGGGTCACGCGGAATCTGCTCGGTCCATACGCTACAACTCTGATAGCGTGCTACGCATATTCCACGAGGGCTATGGCCATATTTCCTTGGAATATTTTGACTTCGAAATGCTTGCGTGACGGGGGATGCGGATGTT
>DAOQRI010000548.1:0-2176 GCA_035355475.1 Rhodoferax sp.
TCCGACGAGCGCGCAACTGAAGCCCTTGTCGTAGCCCGCACGCGCCATGGCGGGCAGCAGCAGGCTTCCGGTGACCACGACGTCGGCCACGCCTGAACCAGACAACGCGCCAAATAGCAGACACGACATCACTGCCACCACGGCCAGACCACCTTTTATGTCGCCCACAATTGCCGCACAGAGACGGACAATGCGTTGCGTCAGGCCTGCGCCGTTCATCAGTTCCGCGGCGAGAACGAATAGCGGAATAGCGAGCAGCGTGAAGCTGTCAAGTCCCGAGACATACTGCTGAGCAGCAACGGCTACAGGTGCCGACTCGAAGACTGCCAGGTAGGCCAGCCCCGAGAGCAGCATGGCAAAGACGATGGGAAGGTCCATCAACATGGCCAAGGCAAACGCACCGATCAGGAAATATGCACCGTTTGACATGACTTATATCTGTATAGGTAAATCGACCTGTGCCGGAGGCCAGGGCTCGAAGAGTTGAGCTATGTGGACGATTACCGTCAGGCCGCAAGCCACTGGCAGAGCCAGATAGACCACACCCGCGGACACATCGATGGCGGGAAGCATCTGGTCCATCGTCGTTTGTGCCAATTGCCAGCCAGCCCACCCCAGAACGGTCAAGCCAACCACAATGAGTACGTGGTTGATGCGGTCCATCACTTCGAGCACGCGCTGATTCTTGACAATGTACGGCAATAGACCCGCCATGAGGTGGGTGCGGTCGCGACTGCACACCACGCCACCAATGAACGTGGCCCAAACCAAGATCAGCCTGGGCAGTTCCTCAGCCCAGGAAGGTGTGTTATTGGTCACAAAGCGCTGAAACACTACAACAGTGACCAAGACCGCAATCAATCCGCACGCCAGCGCGGCAAAGGTCTTGCTGACCCTTGCTAGCACATTGGAAATGCGTGTGAGGTTCATTTGGCTTCTCTGTATTTCTTGACGAGACCCATCAACTCAGGTCCGAACGTCGCCTCGTAGGTTTTCCAGACTGGGGCGATCTCGTTGGCAAACGCGGCCTTGCTGACCTCATTGACTAGCATGCCCTTCTCCTTCAACTGCCCCAGGTATTGGGCGTCGCCTTCCGAGATCATTCGCCGTTGCTCGTCACGCCAGTGGTCGGCTGCGGCTTTGACGACCTTGCGGTCGTCGGCGGAGAATTGGCTCCAGACGGATTTGGACACAATCAGGCTGGCTGGGCTCCACACGTGACCGGTTAGTGACAGGTACTTCTGAACCTCGTAGAACGAGGATGTGTAGATGATTGACAGTGGGTTTTCTTGCGCGTCAAACACCTTTTGTTGCAGTGCCGAGTAAAGCTCACCAAACGCGAGCGGTGCGGGGCTGGCACCCAACAAGGTGAAAGTGTCCAGGCGCATCTTGTCGGGTGTGACTCGGATTTTCAAGCCCTTGAGGTCGGCCGGTGTTTTGATCGGACCGCGGTTATTTGTGATATGGCGGTATCCGTTCTCCCACCATGACAGGATCACCAGATTTTTTGCGGCGGCGATTTTGTCCAGCGCTTCGCCCAATTCACCGTCGTAGGCCTTGTAGGCCTGGGATTGGCTGGTCCATGTGTAGGGCAACTCAACCACGCCGAAGCGCGCATCTAAAGGCTGCAGCGAGCCGGAGCCAATAATGGCCGCGCCCTGGCTGCCGATCTGAAGTCCCTCCGCCATCGTTTTCTCGTTACCCAACTGGCCGCTGGGAAACAGGATGAAATTAACGCGGCCAGCAGTCTTGTCCTTGACCTCAGCGGTAAAGCCTTCGGCGGCCTTGTGCCAGCTGTGGCTTGGCGCGAGCACATGGCCGAGCTTGATGTCTATTGCGTGAGCGGCGGGGAGTGCCGTCAGCGAGAGACTGATGGCAGTGGCGAGAGAAGCGAGTTTGAGAGAAGGAAATTTCATGGAATGAACCTTGGTTAGTAGTGAAACAAGAGGGCGGGAGAAAACGGACAGAAAATAAGTTGTTGATGGGCTGCGGCTGGAGTTTCAGGGTCCCTTCATCCGCATTGAGCCCGGGTGATCCGGTAACGTGATGCAGCGACCCCAACCCAGTAATGACCAGCGCTCCGCCGAAGATTTTGAGTAGCCAAAAAATGTTCGTAAAGAAAGTACCGAACATAGGGGAAACGACTGTCGTGCTGAAAGTGGGTTCTTCGGGCAGC
>DAOQRI010000549.1:0-2170 GCA_035355475.1 Rhodoferax sp.
TACACAAGTCGCTACTACTTTGATAGCCTCTGCCTATGCGTATGCAGATTCGCACGAACACCGCGAAGGCATCACGGCATTTACCGAGAAACGCGCGCCCCGTTTTATGGCGTGAGGACTCTGTCGAAAGGCCACCTATCTCCTAATGGACTTAACCATGAAGAACGAAAACCTGTTTGCTGCCTTGCGTGCGGCCTTTCCCAGCAAGCTCGACGGCGTAGCCATTGAGACCGATAACGGCCTGTTCTATTCCTGGCGCGACCTGGACTGCGCCACGGCCATGATGGCCAACCTGCTGGTGTCGCTGAAGCTGCCCGCCGGGTCGCGCATTGCGGTGCAAGTGGAGAAGTCGGTGGAAGCGTTGATGCTGTACCTGGCAACCCTGCGCGCCGGTTACGTGTTTTTGCCGCTCAACACGGCCTACCAGAGCGCCGAAATCGAATACTTCATCGGCAATGCCGAGCCAGCCGTAGTGGTGTGTGCGCCCCAGAACTTTGGTTGGGTCAGCAAGATTGCGTTCAAGGCAGGCACGCAGTATGTGTTTTCGCTGGGCGATGACCGCACTGGCTCCCTGTTGGAGCGCGCCGTGCACTGCAGCGACCAGCACACGGTAGCCCATTGCAGCGCAGATGATCTGGCTGCCATTCTCTACACCAGCGGCACCACCGGGCGCAGCAAGGGCGCCATGCTGTCGCACGGCAATATGCTGAGCAATGCGGTGATGCTCAAAGAGTACTGGGGCTGGAAGCCGGGTGACGTTTTGATGCACGTGCTGCCCATCTTTCACGTCCATGGCCTGTTTGTGGCAGTGCATGGTGCATTGCTCAACGGCAGCAAAATGATATGGATGGCCAAGTTTGACCCCAAACGCGTGATTGAAAGGTTGCCCGACGCCACCGTTTTCATGGGCGTACCCACCCTGTATGTGCGCCTGCTGGCCGAGCCTGGGCTCAACCACGAGGCAGCCCGCAATATGCGCCTCTTCATCGCGGGCTCCGCGCCGCTGCTGATCGAAACCTTCAACGCCTGGATCGCGCGCACCGGCCACACCATTCTGGAGCGCTACGGCATGAGCGAAACCGTGATGCTGACCTCCAACCCCTACTCGCCGGATCCGCGCTACGCCAACCAGAGTGAACGCCGGGGCGGCACAGTGGGATTTCCGTTGCCGGGTGTCAGCCTGCGGCTGCAGGGCGATGACGGCCAGGCCGTGGGTGATGGTGCAGTGGGAGGCATCCAGGTCAAAGGTCCCAATGTGTTTGGTGGCTACTGGCGCATGCCGGAAAAGACACAGGAAGAATTCACACCCGACGGCTATTTCAAGACCGGCGACGTGGGCCGCGTGGACCAGGATGGCTATGTCAGCATCGTGGGGCGCAGCAAGGACCTGATCATCAGCGGCGGCTACAACGTCTACCCGGCTGAGATCGAAGGCGTCATCAATACCCTTCCTGGCGTCGCCGAAAGTGCGGTGGTCGGGGTGCCGGACGCTGACTTTGGCGAAGTAGGTGTGGCCATCGTCATCGCCAGGCCGGGTGCCACCGTAGACCCTGCAAATATTTTGCAAAAACTCAGGACAATGCTGGCAAACTTCAAGGTGCCCAAGCGGTGTTTTGTGGTGGCGGAACTGCCCCGCAACACCATGGGCAAGGTGCAGAAAAACGTGTTGCGTACCCAATACCAAGCCTGATGGCTGACCGAGGAGAGATCCCATGAAAGTTGTTCAAACTGCCTTTCGACAAGGCGCCACCCCCGATTTCTCGGCCCTTGCGGCTATTGAACCTAATTTGGTACTTGCATTTGGATCGGTGGACGCTTTGCGCCAAAGCGCCGCTGCATTGGCAGACGCATTTCCCGGCGCGCAGCGGGCGGGCTGCTCCACGGCGGGTGAAATCACGGCCAAAGGTGTGGAAGACGGCACGCTGGTGGTGACTGCACTGCATTTTGACCATACCCGCATGGCACAAGTCAGCACGGTGCTGGCAGGCATGGATGATTCTTTTGCAGCGGGCAAGCGGCTGGCATCGGGTCTACCGGTTGCCGGATTACGCGCCATTTTGATATTCGGGCAGGGTGTGCAGATCAACGGCAGTGCCGTGTTGTCCGGCATGACCGAGATCGTTGGTGCCAAGGTGCCGATTACCGGCGGTTTGGCGGGGGATGGCGGCGC
>DAOQRI010000550.1:0-2167 GCA_035355475.1 Rhodoferax sp.
AACTCTACGGTCTGGTGCAGGAAACCCCCCAGAAAGAGACCACCCCCTTCTACCCACGCAGCCCCTACGCGGTGGCCAAGATGTACGCCTACTGGATCACGGTGAACTACCGTGAAGCCTATGGTCTCTACGCCTGCAACGGCATCCTCTTCAACCATGAAAGCCCCCGTCGTGGCGAAACCTTCGTCACTCGCAAGATCACCCGGGGCCTGGCCAACATCAGCCAGGGCCTGGACGACTGCCTCTACATGGGCAACATCGATGCTCTGCGCGACTGGGGCCACGCCAAAGACTATGTGCGCATGCAGTGGATGATGCTGCAGCAAGACACACCGGAAGACTTTGTGATCGCTACCGGCAAACAGTACAGCGTGCGCCAGTTCATTGAATGGACGGCACAAGAGCTCCGCATGGAACTGCGCTGGCAAGGGCAGGGCGTGGAGGAGGTGGGTTACTGGGGCGACAAGCCGATCGTGAAGATCGACCCGCGTTACTTCCGTCCGGCGGAGGTGGAAACCCTGTTAGGAGACCCGACCAAGGCCAGGCAGACGCTGGGCTGGGTGCCGGAGATCACGGCACAAGAGATGTGCAGGGAGATGGTGGCTAATGATCTGGCACAGGCCAAGAAGCATGCGTTGCTGAAGGCTAGTGGGTATCCCGTCAGCGTAAGTTTGGAATAAGAGCATTTGCAATGCTTTTCGGGATCATCAGTTGCACCATTTGGATCTGAATGCGCCAGCTTGGAGATGGCCCCCTTAGTCTGCTGACATCCGCACGAGGTGCGGCGCATTCATGTTAGTTATGGGAAGCTTCATTCACTTGCTAAAGTCAAGTTGCCACTGTGTGGCACAATCCGTTCATTCGGTGAACGAATGAAGCTATCTTTATCTCATTCGCTGCGGTGGTTGCGTGTTTGAGGCACTTTACTTACCAAATATTTAATATGAACCAACGGGCAACGGTACAGGAAGACATGCAATTTCAGGTGTTGCGCCGGCTGCATGAAGCGCCAGACCTCAGCCAGCGTGCCTTGGCCAAAGAATTTGGCGTCAGCCTGGGTAGTATTAACTACTGTTTTCAGGCATTGGTAAAAAAGGGTTGGGTCAAGATGCAGAATTTCGGCGAAAGCAATCACAAAATGGGCTATGCCTACTTGCTCACCCCATCCGGAATGGCGGAAAAATCCGCCTTGGCGGTTCGTTTTTTGAAACGCAAAATGCAGGAGCATGAAGCATTGCGGCAGGAGATCGAGCGACTTAAAGCGGAGATTCCTGGCGCTCTGGATCGTCTGAAATGAGGGCATCGCGAGATGGCGGGCCCACGTTGCGGCCAAATGCTTTACCGATAGAGCTAGAAAGCGCATTGCCTTGAAAGTGTCAATTCAGCCTGCGATTGCGATTTCGCGGAAAGGTGACGAGTCGCTCGCGCTTGAAATTGTCGAGCTCCTGAGCCGTTTCAGTTCGCATCGAAAGCGCCAACTCGCACTCATACTGCTACTGATGGCTTGTGGTTCAGTAGCCGAGTTGGTCAGCATTGGTGTGATTTTCCCATTCTTGGTTGCACTGACTTCGCCGGCGTCTCTTTTTGCGAATGAGACCCTTCGCCCGTTACTGCAGGTATTGCATGTGCGTTCACCCGACCTGCTGGTATTGCTGCTGACTTTCCTGGTGGTGGCCTCAGCACTGTTGTCTAGTCTGTTGCGCTTGTTTGTCACTTACGTGTCCGTGAGGTTCGGATATGCAGCGGGAACTGATCTGAGCGTTCGAATTTTCGCCACCGCGTTGCACGCTCCATACGCAACACATGTGGGCCGTAACAGCAGCGTTACCATCGACGCGATTCTTGTCAAAGCCAATTCGGTAATCCATGGGGTGTTGATGCCGCTGATGGTGCTCTCGAATGCCATTTTGGTGCTGGGCGCAGTCGCCTTTTTGTTGGTGATCGCAAGGCCGGAAGTCGCCGCCACAGTCTTCTTGGTAGCACTGGTTACTTATGGGGTCATTTACCAAACGACGAAGCGTCGTCTGGCCACCAACAGCAAGCGGATAGCCATGCAGTCCGTGCATTCTTTGCGAACCCTGCAGGAAGGACTGGGTGGAATTCGCGAAGTGCTCCTCGAAGGCACCCAGGATGTTTATGTAAGGCAGTATCAGCAGTCGGATATTGC
>DAOQRI010000551.1:0-2164 GCA_035355475.1 Rhodoferax sp.
ACTTCCGGTTCTTGTCGCTACCATAGCCCTTGCCAATTTGCTTGTAGGCCGTGCCCGACTTTCCTCCTACCGAATACCCCATGGTTTGGGCTTTTTGCCCGGTGCCACCCGGGCCAGCCGCCATTTGCAACATCTTGCGAACTTGCCCGGCTGTTCGTGCCGAAAACACCTCCACACCGCCTACCGGAGCCGCACTCTTCGTCAGGGTGACAGGGATGATGTGACCGTCCCGCGCAAAAACGGTATACGAGCGGGCCATTTGAAACAGCGATGCCGAGAGACCGTATCCGTAGGACATGGTCGCCTGCTCTATCGGACGCCATGTTTTGTACGGGCGCAATCGACCTGAAACCGCTCCGGGAAAACTGATTTGCGGCTTTTGCCCAAAGCCCGCCTGGTTAAACAAGTCCCACATTTCATGTGCCTGCAACTGCATGGCAATTTTGGTTGTGCCGACGTTGCTGGACTTCTGGATTACGCCCTCTACCGTCAATACGCCATTGGCGTGCGAGTCAGAAATCGTGGAGCCGGTGATCGTGATGCGCCCGGGAGTCGTATCGATGATGCTCAGTGGCGTGACACGGCCAGTTTCCAGACCCAAACCGATGGTGAAGGGCTTCATGACCGAGCCCGGCTCAAACGTATCGGTCAACGCTCGGTTACGCAACTGCTCACCAGTCAGGTTTCGCCGCTTATTGGGGTCGTAACTGGGATAATTTGTCAACGCCAGCACCTCTCCCGTCAGTGCATCCAGCACTACCACGCTTCCAGCCTTGGCTTTGTGTTCCAACACTGCTGCGCGCAGCTTCTGATAGGCGAAGAACTGCATCTTGCTATCGATACTCAAATGGATGTCCTGACCATCCAGTGGAGGCGTCTGGTCGCCAACGTCCTCAACCGCGCGCCCCATCCGGTCTTTGATCACCCGACGCGATCCATTGCGGCCAGACAGCTCTTTATTGAAGGCAAGCTCTACACCTTCCTGCCCCTTATCTTCCACATTGGTAAACCCGACCACATGGACAGCAGATTCCCCTTCCGGGTATTCACGCCGATATTCCTTGCGCTGGTAGATGCCCTTGATATTGAGGGCTGTGATCTGCTTTGCCACGGACTCATCCACCTGGCGTTTGATCCAGACGAAGGTCTTGTCATCATCGCTGAACTTCTTTGCCAGATCCGAGACTGGCATTTCCAGCAACTTGGCCAACTGTTGCAGATGCGCCTTGTCCATTTCAACGTCTTCGGGAATAGCCCAAATGCTCGGTGACGGTACGCTGGACGCCAAAATCAGTCCATTGCGATCCAGGATTCGCCCCCGATTGGCAGGCAAGTCCAAGGTTCTTGCGAACCGGACAACGCCTTGGCGCTGAAAAAAGTCATTGGCCACGACCTGGATGTATGCCGCACGTGCAGCCAAACCGCAAAAGGCAAGCGCAATCGCACCCACCACCAACTTGCTGCGCCAGACTGGTGTGCGGCTGGCCAGCAGCGGGCTGGAAGTGTATTGGATGCTGCGACTCATTGCGACACCTTGCGCGCAGCAGAGGAAGCGCTAGTGGTCAACGGCAAAGCGCCAGTGGCGGTGGGCGCCGCATCGGTGTAACTCACATAGGTCGTGACACCCGGAGAGGCCAGACGCATCTGCAATTTTTCCCGCGCCAAACGCTCCACCCGTGCAGGAGTAGCTTGTGCGCGCTTTTCCACCTCCAGGCGTTCGCGTTCGGTCTCCAGACGTTTGCTCTCGCTGTGCGCCCTGTCCAATTCAGAGAAAATTCGACGCGAGTCATATTGCACACCCACCAGATACAGGGCGCTCACCATGACGGCCAACAGTAGGACCAGATTGAGGCGGATCATGCCTGCGTCCTCTGCGCCACGCGCATGATGGCACTACGCGAACGTGCATTGCCACTGACTTCGGCTTCGGTCGGTTTGATGCGCTCCAGCGCTTTCAACTTCATGACTTTGGGAGCGGCAAACGGCGTGCGACGGTCGTATTCGTCACGGGAGTGTTTGGCAATAAACTGCTTGACGATTCGATCTTCCAGCGAATGGAAGCTGATGACGGCCAACCGCCCACCTGGCTGCAGCACATGCAGACAAGCCTCTAGCGCCTGTTGCAGCTCTTCAAGCTCGGCGTTGATGAAAATCCGAAGAGCCT
>DAOQRI010000552.1:0-2139 GCA_035355475.1 Rhodoferax sp.
GCAACATGACCAGCGAGCGGCAGATGCGCTTGCGGGTTTCGTGCGGCTGGATCACGTCGTCAATGAAACCGCGCGCACCGGCCACAAACGGGTTGGCAAAGCGTGCTTTGTATTCCGCTTCTTTGGCCGCCAGTTTTTCGGGGTTTCCCTTGTCTTCACGGAAGATGATTTCCACCGCGCCCTTGGCACCCATCACCGCAATTTCGGCATTGGGCCAGGCCAGATTCACGTCGCCGCGCAGGTGCTTGGAACTCATCACGTCGTACGCGCCACCGTAAGCCTTGCGGGTAATCACTGTGATTTTTGGCACGGTGCATTCGGCAAACGCATAGAGCAGCTTGGCGCCGTGCTTGATGATGCCGCCGTACTCTTGCGCAGTGCCAGGCATGAAACCGGGCACATCAACAAAGGTGATGACAGGGATGTTAAATGCATCGCAAAAGCGCACAAAACGCGCCGCCTTGATACTGCTCTTGATATCCAGGCAGCCGGCCAGAACCAGGGGCTGGTTCGCCACGATCCCCACGGTCTGGCCTTCCATGCGGCCAAAGCCGATGATGATGTTTTTGGCGTACTCGGGTTGCAGTTCGAAGAAGTCGCCGTCATCCATGGTTTTGGTGATCAGTTCCTTCATGTCGTAGGCCTTGTTAGGGTTGTCGGGCACCAAGGTGTCCAGGCTCATGTCCATGCGGTCAGCGGGGTCACCGCTCTTGCGCACGGGCGCTTTCTCGCGGTTATTGAGCGGCAGGTAGTTGTACAAGCGGCGCAGCAGCAACAACGCCTCCACATCGTTTTCAAACGCCAGGTCGGCCACGCCACTCTTGGTGGAGTGGCTGATGGCGCCACCGAGCTCTTCGGCCGTCACCTCCTCATGGGTCACGGTCTTGACCACTTCTGGACCGGTCACAAACATGTAGGAGCTGTCTTTGACCATGAAGATAAAGTCGGTCATGGCCGGTGAATACACTGCACCACCGGCGCAGGGGCCCATGATCATGCTGATTTGTGGAATCACACCACTTGCCATCACGTTGCGCTGGAACACATCGGCATAACCACCCAAAGAGGCTACGCCTTCCTGAATCCGGGCACCGCCCGAATCGTTCAAACCGATCACCGGCGCGCCCACCTTCATCGCCTGATCCATGATCTTGCAGATTTTTTCGGCATGTGCCTCCGACAGCGCACCGCCAAACACGGTGAAGTCCTGGCTGAACACAAACACCAAGCGTCCGCTGATCATGCCGTAGCCGGTGACCACGCCGTCGCCCGGGATCTTGTTGCCTTCCATGCCGAAGTCCACGCAGCGGTGCTCGACAAACATGTCCCACTCTTCAAACGTGCCTTCGTCGAGCAGCATTTCAATGCGCTCACGTGCGGTGAGCTTGCCCTTGCTGTGCTGCGCATCGATGCGCTTTTGTCCCCCACCGAGGCGTGCGAGCTCGCGTTTCTTGTCCAGTAGTTCGATGATGTCGTGCATGGTTTCCTTCTTTCGGGTCAGTGATAGGGGGTATTCAATTGCTACTACTTTGATAGCTACTCATGTAGTATTTTCGAGGGCTAGAAGCAGATTTCGTGCTGCAGTAGAGGCAGCCAGCTCACCAGCCTCCACCGCGCTGGTCATACGGGGCAGCAGCAGGCGCACCGCCGGGTTCTGGCGGAACGACTGCTTCAGAGCGGCGTCAATGCGCTCCCACATCCAGGCCAGCGCCTGGTGCCGGCGACGCTCAGCCAATTTGCCATTGGCCTGACCCAGTTTCTGAAATTCGGTCACGGCAGCCCAAAAGCTGTCCACGCCCGTGCCGTTCAGGGCGCTGATCTGGATCACCTTGGGGTGCCAAAAATGGGCGGTGTTCGCCTGCGCATGCTGGTCCGGGCTGCCATGCAGGCCCAACAGCCGAAGACTGGACGTGATCTGTGCGCGGGCGCGCGTGGCGGCGTCAGGGTCTATGTCCGCCTTGTTGATGACTACCAAATCGGCCAGTTCCATCACGCCTTTCTTGATGGCCTGCAAATCGTCACCCGCGTTGGGTAATTGCAGCAGCACAAACATGTCGGTCATGCCCTGCACCGCCGTTTCGCTCTGGCCCACGCCCACGGTTTCCACAATGACGATGTCATAGCCGGCCGCCTCGCAGA
>DAOQRI010000553.1:0-2122 GCA_035355475.1 Rhodoferax sp.
GGCCGTTGGTGATCCACATCTTGTTGCCGTTGAGCAGGTAGTAGCCGCCCTTGTCTTCCGCCTTGAGCTTCATGGATAGCACGTCGGAGCCGGCACCGGGTTCGCTCATGGCAAGCGCACCCACGTGCTCACCGGATATGAGCTTGGGCAGGTACTTGGCGCGCTGGGCGTCCGTGCCATTGCGCTTGATCTGGTTCACGCACAGGTTGCTGTGTGCGCCGTAGGACAGGCCCACGCTAGCCGAGGCACGCGAGATTTCTTCCATGGCAATCATGTGCGCCAGATAGCCCATGTTGGCGCCGCCGTATTCCTCACCCACGGTGATCCCCAGCACGCCCAGGCTCCCCATCTTCTGCCACAGGTCCATGGGGAACTGGTCGTTCTTGTCGATTTCAGCGGCGCGGGGCGCGATCTCGGCTTGCGCGAATTCACGCACTGCGTCGCGCAGGGCGTCAATATCTTCACCGAGTTGGAAATTCAGTCCGGGCAGGTTGTTCATGGTGGGCTCCTGGTGTTGTTTGAATGAATGGGTTTGAGCTAATCAATCAGCCGTCAGGCCTTTGTCGGCTTGACGGGTTTGGCGGGTTTCAGCGCTTTGGCCAGCAACGCGCGGGCTTCTTTTTCGTGGGTTTTGAGTTCGTCCAGATTGGCCTGCAAATCGGTCATCTGCGATTCCAGCTGCTGGCGGTGCAAGGCCAGTACATCCAGAAATTTCTTCAGCTGCGCGCCGGTGTCGCGCGGGCTGTCGTACATCTGGATGATTTCCTTGGCCTCCGTCAGGGACAGACCCAGGCGCTTGGCCCGCAGCGTGAGCTTGAGCCGCGTGCGGTCACGCCCGCTGTAGAGGCGGCTGCGTCCACCGGGGCCGGTGCGCTGCGGCTCCAGCAACCCCAGGTCTTCATAGAACCGGATAGCGCGGGTGGTCAGGTCAAACTCGCGCGCCAGATCGCCAATGCTGTAGGTGATGCTCATGAAGAAGGTACGAACAAGGGAGACAGTGCATCTAAATGCAGCCGCCTAGAATGCCCGTTTTGTTGACGTTTACGTAAACGTCAATTATGTAATAAAAAGATCCGCCCATGAACGAGCTTGAAATGCAACTCCACTACCCGCTGGGCGAAACCCTGCCGGCCAACGGCAGGACGCTGGAAGTGGCGCCTGGTGTCAAGTGGGTGCGGATGTCACTCCCCTTTGCGCTGAACCACATCAATCTCTGGCTGCTGCGCGACCGCATCGAGGGGGTGGACGGCTGGAGCATTGTGGACTGCTGCATCCACCGTGACGAAGCCAAGGCGCAGTGGGAAACCATCTTTGCCAATGATCTCGAAGGCCTACCCGTTTTGCGCGTCATCGTGACGCACATGCACCCTGACCATATCGGCCTGGCCCACTGGTTGTGTGAGCGATGGAATGTGCGTCTATGGATCAGCGCCACCGACTACAACGTGGCGCGACTGGGGTGCCTCGGGCCAACCGGTTTTGGTGGCGAGCGGGCGGCAGAATTCTTTGCATCGCACGGACTCAACAGCCCCGAGGCGATGGCCGCCATCAAGGCTCGCACCGGCTACTTCCCCTCGCTGGTGCCCTCGGTTCCGCCGCAGTACCGGCGCATGCAGGATGGGGATGTGCTGTCCATCGGCGGCCGACCCTGGCGCTGCATCAGTGGCTACGGCCATGCACCGGAACACATCGCGCTGCATTGCGAAAACCTGAATGTGCTGATTGGCGGCGACATGATGCTACCGCGCATTTCCACCAATGTCAGTGTGTACGAGCAGGAGCCCGAGTCCGACGCACTGGCGCTGTTTCTGCGTTCGATCGACCGATTCCTGGCGCTGCCGGAGGACACGCTGGTTTTGCCGTCACATGGCAAGCCATTTACCGGCATGCACACCCGGATTCAGCAGTTGCACGACCACCATCGGGACCGTTTGACGGATGTGACAAAGGCCTGCAGCGAGCGAGCCTGCAGCGCCGCCGACATCCTGCCGGTTCTGTTTGGCCGCGCAATGGACATGCACCAGACCACCTTTGCTATGGGGGAGTCCATCGCCCACCTGCATGCGCTGTGGTTTGCGGGAAAGGTACAGCGCTCGCTGGATACGAATGGGGTGTACCGGTT
>DAOQRI010000554.1:0-2098 GCA_035355475.1 Rhodoferax sp.
AACGCCGGGTGACGGACCTGTGGCGTATGGCCCGAGAGCAAGTGCCCGACACGGTAAATTGGGCTGACTTGTACAAGAAGTTGCTGGCTGACTTGGCGGTGCTGGTGTTGTGGCCCTTAATTGGTGCTAGCAGGGTCATTAATGCTGCTAATGTGGGGTAAAAAACCAAACCGAGTCGCGTTTTTTCATCTTGACCTCGACGCTGCGGATCACGTCCCGCATATTGCCGCACCGCCCCAGGCAGCTTGCACTTAATGAAACGAGTTCGCCTAGATGCAAATCGCATCGGCTGAATTCCGGCCTGAGCCACCGGCGCTGCCAGTAGGGAGCCGTCAGGTCTTCCCTATTGTTGGCTAGACAGGTTCGACAGAACCACCACTGGCGCTCCTCACGGATCCAAGCCGCTGGCGTCTGAATTTCTTCAAGCCTCCGAATATTGACCCTCGCAAGTCTTGCCAGGCGCTGAAGCACATCCATTTCAAGCGGCGGCATGACCAGCCATCCGGCAGGCGTTGCTCCCAGCGGCAGCTCCAGCTCATAGTCCGAATCCAGCTGGGCCACCCGCATGCGATAGCACCCGGCAATTCGCCCCAGCCAGCTCCCCATCGCCTCATCGAAGAAAGGCCTTGGCGCGACAGGCCACGGTAGCGGCTCACGCACGTACGCGGGCGGCATGTTCCAGATGCTCCATCTTGATCATCTCTGAACGATCCATGATCGCGTACTCGGCGGCTTCATTGATCAGACGCGCAATCTCTCCAGTGAGCCCACCGCTGTAGGCATGAACAAATTCAAGGATCTCGCGTTGTGCCAGGTCAGACGCCTTGCGCAGCGGGATGACCTGCTCAAACGCCGCCAGAAAGCGACGGAACTCATCATTGACTTGCCACCTAACGAGCTCAAACGGACTGAAGCGACTGTTCATTTGTGTGTCCCCCTGCAAGGCCAGGGTGGCATCGGCAGTTCCGACCAGTACGATGCATAGTTGCAGATCGTTGGCCAGGTATTTCAAAAGGTTGAGTGATGCCCTCTGTTCACGGTAGGAACCCGCCAACAAGTGGTGCACCTCATCAACAATCAGTATCCGAGGCGCAATCCTGCGCAAGAGATCGCGCGCCAGACGCTCCAGGGCGGATATGCCGGCCGAGGCGCTGTGCGGGGCACCGAGCTCAAAGAGCAATGCCGAATAGAACCTGTGCTGGTCCGGCGTAGCGGGCATCTGCATGGCAACAATGGCGCGCCGGCTAACGCCTTTGATCTCGTCGAAGCTATCCGGGTGCTCGCGCTGGAATTTTCGGATGACGAGTGTTTTGCCAATGTTGGACTGCCCATGCAACAGCATGCAGGGCATGCGCTCGCGTTTCGGGGTGGCCAGCAACCGCTCCAGACGGCTCCTCGCATCAGTCGCGCGCGGATAGTCAATCCAGCGGTCCCGTTTGATCAGCTCTATGCGCGCTTTATCGTCAAGCTGCGCCTGGGTGCGGGTTTCATGGCTCAGATGGGATAGTGCTGCACTGGCCATGGGGCCCTCCTCACCAAATTTCTGCGTGGTACGGTATGACGGGTTTGCTGTAGTCGATCGGCTCTGGGGGAGCGTCCAAGGCTGAGGGCATCCACGCAGGCAATGGCAACACATTGGTCGCGCGTTCCCGGCGGTGTTTTGCCACGCGCGTACTGCTCAGAGCCCTGGCCACAAGGTCACGCTGTTGCTCCAAAGTCCTGAAGATCAGACTCTCCGAAACAGCGGCATGGCCCTGGGACCGCAGAACCCGACGCACTTCGCGTTGCTCCCACAGCGAGATACGCGGTCTGCGCAGATCGGCGTAGCGCGCTTCGACAAAGTCTTTGCCGTTGGCGCTGACAAACACCCGGGAGAGGTCCTCCGGGTGATAGCGAACGATGACTTTCTTGCGAGACACTCGCCAGGCGGCAAAGATGGGGTGCCAGTAGTGGATATAGAAGATCGTCAGGCCATCGTTCTGGATCGTTCGGTTGGCCATGGGCAGGAACTGCACCAGGAAGCGAAGTTGGGTGTCCAGGTCGTTTGGCAGCACCCGAACCAGTGCCGACTGGGTGAGCGCCTGCCAGACACATTGCG
>DAOQRI010000555.1:0-2079 GCA_035355475.1 Rhodoferax sp.
AACGAATTGTTCTATCCAACCGGAAACTCCGCGGCCAATGCCTTACTCAAACCCGAATTGATTGCCAACAAATCCCTGGTTATGGACGCCGCCAACATTAACAAACTTGTGTTTACTGGTGCCATTTCTCAGGAAGGGCGTGCCGCCATGCTCGCCAAGTTCAACGCGTTCAAGCAGTCGAAATGAGTCCGGTGGAGACGCATTGCGATCAAGACTTTCACCCGATTGGATGATCACGAATACATGGTGACCAGAAGAACACTATTGAAAAATGCATGCAAAGGTAGTGCAGCGCTGCTTTTGGGGAATGCCTGCATGCTGGTCTCGGCGGCTACTGCCACCAAGCGATGGCGGATGCCCGACGAGGGAGACCCACATTTGCGAACGTGGATGGCATTCGGCTCGTCCTCTGACATTTGGGGTAAAGACCTGTTGCCGCATGTGCAAACTGACTTGGCCCGCATTGCGTTGAGCATTGCCCGTTTCGAGCCGGTTTCCATGCTGGTGCGTAAACAGGATGTCGCCGCGGCGCGTCGGCTCATGGGCTCCCGCGTCACCTTGGTCGAGTGCCCCATCGACGACTTGTGGATACGGGATGCAGGCCCAGTATTCGTGAAGAACGTTTCGGGCGATAAAGCCGCTGTAGATTTCAACTTTAACGGTTGGGGTGACAAACAGGAGCACAAACTGGATGCCGCATTGGCGGCCTTTGTTGCCGAAGCCAGCCGTGTTGAGCGGCTTGATACAAGACTCGTTCTTGAAGGTGGTGGTATTGAAGTGGATGGTGAAGGCACTGCCATCATCACTGAGAGTTGTGTTCTGAACCCCAACCGTAACCCGGGCCTGAGCAAGCGCGAATGCGAAATCGAGTTAAAGGCCCTGCTGGGATTAGAAAAAGTGATCTGGTTACCAGGCATTGCCGGACAGGACATTACTGATGGGCACACTGACTTTTATGCCCGCTTTGTGCGTCCCGGCGCGGTCGTGGCAGCATTTGAACCCGATCCCTATTCTTTTGACCACGATGTAACCAAAGAGCATCTTGATCTGCTGCGACGGGCTACAGATGCCAAAGGCCGATCTGTCGAGGTTGCCGTTTTGCAAGCTCCAGCCAAACCGCGGAACACATATCGCAGCAAGGATTTTGCTGCTGGCTACATCAACTTCTACGTTTGCAATGGGGCCGTTATTGCACCGGAATTTGGGGATGTCAAATCAGATCAGGCCGCGCGCGGCACATTGGCAAGACTGTTTCCAAAGCGCGAAGTGGTGCAGGTAGGCATTGATGCCATCGCGGCCGGGGGCGGTGGTATCCATTGCGCAACCCAGCAGGAACCGCGATAAGCTGCGGTCTGCATTCACCAATCCAGAAAGCGCTCTCATGTCAGCCAGCCCCTTTGAAATCAAAGACTACCGCCAACCCTTGGTCACCTCGCTAGGGGTGATCCTGGGTTTTTTGCTTGGTTTTTTGGGTCAGTGGGTCACAGAAGACAATTTTGCGATTAAGACTCTAAGCGATGCATTCGTGTTTTATGGTTGCCTGCTCGCTGCGGTTTTACTGCTGTTAGCTTTGTATCGCATGCTCAAACCAGCGCTTGACGCCAGTGAAGCGTTGAAAGACTACCGCACGACGCTGACCATCTATTTGACAGGCATCACATTGGCTTTTGGATGCATCGTCGTCTCTGGATTTGTCTGACTTGTTCGCACGGATAGTCTGGTGAGCGGTTGGTGCCGTATAGAACGTATTTATGAATGTCAGCTTTGTGACGGTGAGTATGGCTTGGTCTGTGACTGGTTTGGGTTGGGAGCCGCCCGTTAGCCCGAATACGCCAGTAGCTGCGATGCGTCTCGAGCAGATACTGACCACATAGACGATACGGATTCGAGAGTCAAATGGCAGCTTCCCAATGGTATTCTTTCAGGTAAATTGGAGACTAAATTGGCCTCCAGAGCCCGTCGAATATGCGTAGACAGCTATCGAATATATCGCAATTCACCTTCAATTCAATTTCATCCCCGCCGCCAGTTGCGTCACGTTGTGCCGCATCATTTGCAAATAGGTCGAACCGGGTTTGT
>DAOQRI010000556.1:0-2078 GCA_035355475.1 Rhodoferax sp.
AAGCGCTCCTGGGCCATGGGAGTTGCGGCTGCAGCCGGATCGTTTGGCCAATTTTTGATGGTACCGACTGAAGGTTTTTTGATCAGCCATTTTGGATGGCAAGAGGCACTGATCATTTTGGGTGCAGCCTCTCTACTAATGATTCCCCTCTCGTGGGGATTGCGGGAGCCGGGTTTTACCGGTGGAACACCTGTGAAGCGTGACCAAAGCATTGGTCAAGCGCTACGCGAAGCCTTCAAGTACCCCAGCTTTCAATTACTGATGGCGGGCTACTTTGTCTGCGGCTTTCAGGTCGTTTTTATCGGCGTCCATATGCCCAGCTACCTGCGGGACAAGGGTCTGTCACCCCAGGTGGCCAGCTATGCCTTGGCGCTAATTGGGTTATTCAATGTGTTTGGAACCTACGCCGCAGGCGTGCTGGGCCAAAAATTTCCGAAAAAGAACATTCTGGCCTTCATCTACCTTGCGCGTGCGGTCGCCATCAGCGTGTTTTTGTTGGCTCCCCTAACGCCCGCCAGTGTCTACCTATTCTCCAGCATCATGGGCATTTTGTGGCTATCTACGGTGCCACCCACCAATGCCACGGTGGCGCAGATTTTTGGCGTGGCGCATCTTTCCATGCTGGGTGGCTTTGTATTTTTCAGCCATCAGATTGGATCATTCATGGGAGTGTGGCTGGGCGGTTACCTCTATGACAAGACCGGAAGCTATGACATCGTCTGGTACATCGCGATTGCCCTGGGTGTTGCAGCGGCCCTGATCAACCTGCCAGTCAAAGAGGCGGCCATCGAACGGCGCATTCCATTAGGGGCTGCACCGCAATGATCCTTCGAAAGAACCTGTTGCTGTTTGCGTTCGCCGCCGTGGTGCTCACAGGGGTTTTCATGCTGTACACCCAACCGGACTTCATGGTGCAAATGGCCAACCAGGTGTGGGCCTGCTTTTGAATCCTTCGCCCTGGATAGTCCGGTGGTCGCATCTCCTGCAACCCCAATCCACCGTGCTCGATGTGGCCTGCGGGTCGGGCCGCCACCTGCATTGGTTTGCAAATCTTGGCCACAAGGTCACGGGTATTGACCGTGATATTGACCACGCGCACCAGCGTCTACCCGGCGCCGAACTGGTGCGCGCCGACATGGAAAGCAACCCATGGCCCTTAACCAAAGGGGGTCAAGTGCGCACCTTTGACGCAGTGGTTGTGACCAATTACCTGTGGCGGCCCCTGATGTCGACAGTGGTTGAGAGCGTGGCATTCGATGGTGTGCTCTTGTATGAGACATTTGCCCGCGGACACGAAAAGTTGGGCCGACCAAGCCGGGCAGACTTTCTGCTGCAACCGGGTGAACTGCTGAATGTGTGTGCCGACTTCGAGGTGGTCGCTTATGAGAACGGTTTTCTCGACAATCCACCGCGCATTGTCCAGCGGATTGCAGCGGTTCGGCGGCGGACCGATGCATCGTTGCCGTTGGAAACAGCCCAGTGTGCACTCTGAGTAAAATGGCCGATTACCGAACCAACAATTGACATGAACTCACCTCAAGGCCCCATCACTGGCAGCATCGTGGCGCTGATTACCCCGATGCAGGACGACGGCTCCGTAGACTATCCGGCGCTGCGCAAGTTGATCGACTGGCACATTGCCGAAGGAACCGATTGCATTGGTGTGGTGGGCACCACGGGCGAATCACCTACAGTCAATGTTGAGGAACATTGCGAAATCATCCGCGTGTCGGTGGAACAATCCGCGGGTCGCGTGCCGATCATGGCGGGTTGCGGCGCGAATTCCACGTCTGAAGCCATTGAACTGGCCCGCTTTGCCAAAAAGGTCGGTGCGGACTGCCAGTTGCAAGTCGTGCCCTATTACAACAAGCCCACGCAAGAAGGTCAGTACCTGCACTTCAAGGCGATTGCCGAAGCAGTGGATTTGCCTGTGGTGCTGTACAACGTACCCGGACGCTCGGTTGCCGATATGGCGCACGACACGGTGCTGCGCCTGGCACAAGTGCCGGGCATTGTGGGTATCAAAGAAGCAACCGGTAACATCGAACGCGCGCAATGGCTGATCAAGGAAGGCCGGG
>DAOQRI010000557.1:0-2042 GCA_035355475.1 Rhodoferax sp.
TTGCCGATGGCGGCATCCGCGACCACGGCGACATCGCCAAGAGCATCCGCTTTGGCGCCACCATGGTCATGATCGGATCGCTGTTTGCGGGCCATGAAGAGAGCCCCGGCCAGACGGTGGAAGTGGACGGTAAGCTGTACAAGGAATACTACGGCTCGGCCAGCGACTTCAACAAGGGCGAATACAAGCACGTGGAAGGCAAGCGCATTCTGGAGCCCATCAAGGGCCAGTTGGCCAACACACTCGTGGAAATGGAGCAGGACGTGCAAAGCTCCATCAGCTACTCCGGTGGCAAGAAGCTCATGGACATCCGCAAGGTGAACTACGTCACCCTGGGCGGCGACAACGCGGGCGAGCACCTGCTGATGTAGCAGAAACTGCCCAAGGACTTTAGTTCCATCAAGGCGAGTGGGCCCTAAGGTGCCCACGATCCGGTGCCACTCCAACGCGCACGGCCACCCAACACGGCTATAGTTTGACGGTTGCTATAGAAAAATTCGGCCCCAGTTCGTACACTGGGGATCGTTTTAGAAAGTTGGATTCCTATGCACCCGCTCTCTGCCCTCGTCACGCTTGGCCTGGTCGCGTCTTTCGCCTTGCCAGCCACCGCCCAAAACACCCACATCAGCCGCCTCACCCGCGTAGTTGCCGCCAAAGCAGTTCGCGTGTGCATATGGCCTGACTACTTTGGCATCAGCTACCGCAACCCCAAGACCCAGCAGCTCACCGGGGTTGATGTCGACATGGCCATCGAACTGGGCAAGGACCTTGGGGTGGTGGTCGAATTTGTCGACAGCTCCTTTGCCAAGCTGATGGACGATGTCACCCAGGACCGCTGCGACGTTGCCATGTTTGCCATCGGCGTCACACCCGCGCGCGCGGAAAAGCTGCGTTTTACCAAGCCGCACCTGGCCAGCGACATCTACGCCATCACCAGCAAGACCAACCGGCGTATCAAGGACTGGGGCGACATCGACAAAGCCGGCTCCGTGGTTGCAGTGCAAAAAGGCACCCTGCACGAGCCGGTCATGAGAGACAAACTTAAGGACGCACAGTTGCTGGTTCTGGACACCCCACACGCCCGCGAGCAAGAAGTCCAGTCCGGACGGGCCGATGTCTTCATGACCGACTACCCCTACAGCCAGCGCTTTCTGGCCAATGCGGACTGGGCCCGATTGGTGACCCCACCCGGCTCTTATCACATCACGCCCTACGCCTACGCGATGAAGCCCGGTGACGATGCCTGGCACGCGCGTATGGAGCGCTTTGTCGAAGACATCAAGCGTGATGGGCGACTGCAAAGCGCCGCCAAGGTGCACAAGCTCAGCCCCATCGTGGCACCATGAGCGAACCCCGGCAGTCGCTGGGCCGGACCATCGCGCTGGGTCTGGTGCTACTGTCCTTGGGGGTGCTTGGCACAGCGGCTTACTCGCTGTGGCGACTGCACCAGGACTCGGTTGAGAACGGCCTGAACCTGGCCGCGCTGCACACCAAGTCCATTGAAAACCTGTTCACCGAGAACCTGCGGGTGGCCACCATGGTGGCAGTCAACGCAACCCCGTCTTCTGGCGCGGCGCCCGACATAGCCCAGCTCGAACGCAATTTTTCCAATGCTTTACGGCAGGTACCGTTCCTGCGCTCCCTGTCGTTGGCAGATACCACTGGACGCATAGTTGCCAGTTCGAACCCTGCCAATATCGGCACGGTGGTTGCAACCGCAGCCTTCTACCCCAAGACCGTTTCCCTGCAATCGGTAGTGCGGATCGGTGGTGCCTGGGCAGGACGGGACTTTGCGGATGCCAAGCCCGTTACACCCGAGAACCCGCTGGCATCGGACGCCGCCGCCTTCATCCCGCTGGTACAAGGCGTCTCCATTCAGGAAAAAAACTATTCCCTGCTCATTGCACTGAACCCTGATTTCTTCCTCAACTACATTGGCCAAACGGTTGACCCGGCAGAAGGCGTTGTTGAAGTGCTGCGCTTCGACGGTCTGCTACTGCTACACACCGGGCCAGGCGCGGCCTTGGGTACCAGGCAGGAAC
>DAOQRI010000558.1:0-2035 GCA_035355475.1 Rhodoferax sp.
ATTCAGCGCGCAAAGCCTTGAGTTTTTCCCGCGGATCTTCTTTCACGGTTGTCTTGTCCAGCCCCATTTCAGCGATAAAGCGGCTCGGTAATGCAGCCACCATTTCCCTGCCCTTCTTGCGCCTACGTGTCCAGCTCACCGTCAGGCTACGTTGTGCGCGGGTGATGCCTACATACATCAACCGACGCTCCTCCTGCAGCCGCTGAGCCATGTCTTCGTTGGCGGACTCGTGTGATTGTTCCGAACCACCTTCTGACTGAGCACCTTCCCCCAGCTTGAACGGCAGCATGCCCTCTGTCACGCCAACCAGCATCACGTGCGGCCACTCCAGCCCTTTGGATGCATGCAATGTCGACAAAGTAACCACGTTCTGGTCCTTTTCACGCTCGCTGATGGTCGACAGCAAGGCGATCGTTTGCGCAACCTCCAGCAAGTTCTTGACTTCCCGCACCGAAGTGCCGGCCACATCATCGAGGGTGCCACCACAGCGCTGCGCCATCCAGTCGCAAAATTCCATCACATTCGACCACTTGGCGGCGGCCACCTTGTCGCTGTCTTCTCCGTCCAGCAAATGCTTTTCGTAACCGATGTCCTTGAGCCAGTCGGTCATGAAATCCCTGGCTGCCTCGGCACCTTCGGTGTGGCGCGCCCGGTATTCCAAGTCATTCACATAGCGTCCGAACTCGTGCAGGCTCCCCACCGCCTTGTTGGACAGCACCGAGCCCAGCGAACTGGAAAACAGCGATTCGAACAGGCTCTGTTTGTACTGGCTGGCAAACACGCCCAGCGTGCCCAGCGTCTGGTGGCCAATGCCCCGCTTGGGCGTGGTCACGGCTCTCAGGAACGCCGGGTCGTCGTCATTGTTGGCCCACAACCGAAACCAGGCGCACAGGTCGCGAATTTCGGCCCGGTCAAAGAAGCTTTGGCCCCCTGACACCTTGTAGGGGATGTTGGCTTTGCGCAGCGCCTTCTCGAACGGCTTGGCCTGGTGGTTGGCGCGGTACAACACGGCGAAGTCCCTGAACTCCTTGTACTGGGTGCCGGCCTGTGCCAGCGTGCCCTCTGAGCGCAGACTCTGGATGCGGGCCACCGCACGCTCGGCCTCGTGCTCCTCGTTGTCGGCATCCACCACGCGCACCGGTTCGCCTTCGCCCAAATCGCTCCACAGGTTTTTGGGGAACAATTTGGGGTTGGGACCAATGACGTTGTTGGCAGCACGCAGAATCGCGCTGGTGGACCGGTAGTTTTGCTCCAGCTTGACCAGTTTGAGCGCGGGAAAATCCACCGGCAACTTCTTCAAATTGTCCAGCGTGGCACCACGCCATCCGTAGATCGACTGGTCGTCGTCACCTACGGCGGTAAACCGGGCGCCATCTGCCGAGTTGCCGCCCACCAGCAACTTCAGTACCTCGTATTGGGTAGCGTTGGTGTCCTGGTATTCATCCACCAGCACATGGCCCATCTGGGCTTGCCATTTTTGGCGGACGGCGGCGTGGTCGCGCAGCAGTTTGAGCGGCAGGCTGATCAGGTCGTCAAAATCCACGCTCTGGTAGGCGGTCAACCGCTCCTCGTAGCGGCCCATGACGATGGCAGTGATGCGCGCGTTGTCGTCGGCCGCCTGGGCCAGCGCCTGCTCGGCGTTCAGGCCCGCGCTTTTCCAGGCGCTGATGGTCCACTGCCATTGGCGGGCCGTGGCTATGTCGGTGCTGCCACCGGCATCTTTCAGGATGCCGGTCACATCGTCGCTGTCCAGGATGCTGAACTGGGGTTTGAGACCCAGCACGGCGCCGTCCGAGCGCAACATGCGCACGCCCAGCGCATGGAAAGTGCAAACCACCACATCCTTGGCCGCCCGGCCAATCAAACCCTTGGCGCGCTCGCGCATTTCCGCCGCCGCCTTGTTGGTAAAGGTGATGGCGGCAATCTTCTGCGGCGCCATGCCGGATTGGATCAGGCGGCCGATCTTGTGGGTGATCACCCGGGTTTTGCCCGAGCCAGCCCCGGCCAGCACCAAACACGGGCCGTGCATGTAGTT
>DAOQRI010000559.1:0-2017 GCA_035355475.1 Rhodoferax sp.
GCGGGAAAAAGGCCGCTGCAAACAGTATGGCCTTGGGGTTGCTGGCCGCCACCAGAAAGGCCTGTCGGTATATGGCGCCGTTCTGCACCGCCAGCGCTACAACGCCCGCAGCACTGGCGGCACCATTTGCGGGTACATCCTGCACCGGAGAGCGCCAGCACTTGACGCCCAGATACGCCAGGTAAGCGGCGCCTGCCAGGCGCAGAGCTTCAAACACAGCGGGGAAGGCCTGCAGCAGGGCGCCTAAACCGGCCGCCGAAATGCTCATCATGGCCAACAGAGCGGTCATGCAGCCCAGCATGGCGACGACCGCGCTGCGCATGCCATGGCGCGCGCTGATGGTCATGATGAATAGCATGTTGGGCCCGGGCGTGGCAGAGACCACAAACGTCATCACGATAAACAGCCACCAGGTGCTCAAGCCCATACGATTCTTTCCATAGTCGAAGGCTCCAAGGCTATCAGACTACGACGCGGTTAGATTGCATGCGGGTCGCAAAGCCCATTGCGATAAAGTGCCACCCACAAACACGGAGAATTGTCATGAACCCGGAAACCATGAAACACAAAGCCAGTCTGTGGGAGGGCGCATTTGGCACCTCGCGCCACATTACCGATGTCCACTGGGAGGGCGACATCACGCAGCAGGAGCTGATCGATGTGGCAAACCAGATTTCAGACGACTGGCAAACCCTGGACCTGGAGTTGGACCCCGCGCATCCCCAACATGGACAAACCTTCCGCTTGCACCGGAGCTGGCCCAGTGTGGACGATGAGTCCTATGCCCTGGGCTTGCTGGAGACCGAGGATGAACTGGAGGGCCTCTACGTCTGGGTGCATTGCTGCAAACACGTCTACGACGCGCAAGGCGAGCTGGAAGATGCGTCCGGGCGCGCGTACCGTCAGGTGTTCAACACCATCATGTTCGTGACGGAGTTCACCACGTTTGACGACATTGCCGACCAGTGCGACGACCACTTTGGTGAAGGCGCCTGGGACGAATACGAGCTGTATCTGGACGACGAACTGCCGCCGCCTGTGGCCACCTACGACTGATCTGGGCCGATCAAGCCCGCGCGGTCAATCCAGTACCTTGGGTGGCAGCGCCGTGCCTGGCGCAGCGTGCACTTCATGCGCCTGCACATCCACGACATCACCCCCACCGGGGCGGTACTTTTGGGCGGCCTGCCGGAATTGGGTGAAGGTGGTCACCACCGCTGGCTTGCGACCGGTCAGCAGGAAGCGCAAAACCGCCACCAAAACAACGACAAGGCCCACGCACAGGACACCCAGCACGAATGCCACCGTGAGCGCGAACAGGGCCACCTTGAACACGCCCCGCAAGATGCCACCCACCAAATCCGATATCAGTTTCATGGCCGCATTTTGCCTTGCTGCAAAAAGACCACACGCTTTTCTGTTGGATTGGCCTACCCGGTTGGGCGCTCTAAACCGATTGCAACTGTGTACGCTGCGCCTGGTTCAACGCCAGATTGTCCAGCGCGACGGCCGCTTGTGATGCCAGCGCTTCCACCCAGGTCACCATTTCGTCGGAAAACGGGATCACTGCATCGGTATCGTCATCGAGCTTGTTGATGAACTGCAGTACGCCCAACACGTAGCCCTCGCGCGGCATCAACGGTACGGTCAGCATGGAAACCGTGCGGTAGCCGGTGTGGGCGTCAAAGCTGCGCGTGCCACTCAAGTCAAACCGGGTTTCCGAATACACATCGTCGATGCGAACCGGCCGCTGATTCAATGCAGCCCAGGTGGATGCATAGTGGTCGTTGGGCAGCCCGGTTGCGCTGTCATAGAGTGGAATTTCGCTGTCGGGAAGGCCATCGGATCGGGTGCGCATGCAAAAGCGCAGCGAGTGCTGTGGCGTGAGACGGTACATGGTGGCGGCATCGCAATGCAGGATGCGCCGACCCTCAAACAGGGTATGTCGAATCAGCGTGTCGGGGTTTTTGATGCGGGACATCAACAGGCCGTTTTGAATCAGCATGTTGAGTTTGGT
>DAOQRI010000560.1:0-2016 GCA_035355475.1 Rhodoferax sp.
GCGCGAGGACGGTTCACCTTGCGCGCCGCATGAGCCCGGCGAGTTGGTCCATCGGGGTGCTCTGGTGGGCATGGGCTATTGGAACGATGCAGAAAAGACTGCAGAGCGGTACAAGTTGCTGGCATCGGATGCGCCTGGGCGCCAGCCCGGTCTGCAATTACCAGAGTACGCGGTTTTTTCGGGCGACAACGTTCGACAGGACGAAGACGGGTTTCTCTACTTCATTGGCAGACGCGATGAAATGATGAAGACATCGGGCTACCGCGTCAGCCCGACGGAAGTAGAAGAGGTCTTGTATGCAACCCGCATGGTAGGCGAGTGTGTAGCCTTTGGTGTGGACCATGATGTGCTGGGACACGCTATCCAGGTAATAGCGACGCCGATAGAGTCCAATGGGGCTATTGACCTAGAGGCCCTACTGTCAGAGTGCAAAGCCAGAATGCCGGCATACATGGTGCCTGCCCATATTGATGTTCGCTCCGGCCCCCTGCCACGCAACCCGAACGGCAAGATCGACCGCAAACTGCTGGCCACAGAATGGGCCGAGCGCAGCAGCACGTAAGCTGGAGACCAAGCACACATGAGCAACTCTGAGATTCCACGGCCAACCCCCGTGCACACGGCCATGG
Source organism: Rhodoferax sp. (assembly GCA_035355475.1). Lineage (GTDB taxonomy): Bacteria > Pseudomonadota > Gammaproteobacteria > Burkholderiales > Burkholderiaceae_C > Allorhodoferax. The sequence continues at coordinate 630 of DAOQRI010000560.1, forward strand.
GCCAGTTCCCGGTTGTGGATGGTGAACTGCAAGTTGGTGGCATGCCGCTGTCGCGTGTGGCCGAGCGCGTTGGGCAGACCCCGTTTTATGCCTATGACCGTGGACTGCTGCGTGCGCGTGTTCTGGAACTGCGAGAAGTGCTTCCCAAGACGGTAAAACTGCACTACGCCATGAAGGCCAACCCGATGCCTGCGGTAGTGGGATTTATGGCTGGGCTGGTAGACGGTATTGATGTGGCATCAGCCGGGGAGCTGCAGGTAGCGCTCAACGCAGGCGCAAACCCGCTGGAGGTGAGCTTTGCCGGACCGGGCAAGAAGAATGCTGAATTGAGACAGGCAGTGGCGGCCGGGGTTTTGATCAACATTGAGTCATTCAGGGAAGTGACCGAGCTGGCAAACATTTCTGCAGACCTGGAATTGCCAGCGCGGATAGCGGTGCGGGTGAATCCGGACTTTGAGCTCAAGGGGTCTGGCATGAAGATGGGCGGCGGGCCCAAGCAGTTTGGAGTGGATGTGGAGCAAATGCCAGAGCTGATGGCATTGATCAGAAGCAGCGGCGTGGAGTTTGAAGGCTTCCACTTATTTGCCGGCTCACAAAACCTCAAAGCCGAGTCTATCTGTGAGGCACAGCGCAAATCTTACGAGCTGGCCCTGCGCCTATCCGAGTTGGCGCCGGCGCCAGTGCGCTTTCTGAATTTGGGAGGCGGTTTCGGCATACCGTATTTCCCAGGTGAACAGCGACTGGACCTGACGCCAGTAGGCCAGAACCTGGCTGAGATTTGCCAGCGTGCTGCCAACGAGATGCCTGGTGCGGGAATTGTGATCGAACTGGGTCGCTACCTGGTGGGCGAGGCCGGCATTTATGTGGCCAAAGTGGTGGACCGCAAGGTGTCACGCGGGCAGGTCTATTTGGTGACCGACGGCGGCCTGCACCACCACCTATCAGCATCTGGAAACTTCGGGCAGGTTGTGCGCAAGAACTATCCGGTGACCGTTGGTAACCGTACCGATGCAGCGGACGTGGAAATCGCGTCGGTGGTCGGGCCACTTTGCACACCCCTGGACCTGCTGGCAGACCGCATGAAACTGCCTGTCGCGCAGGTTGACGATTTGGTCGTGGTGTACCAGTCCGGGGCCTATGGCGCAAGTGCAAGCCCGCAAGCATTTTTAGGGCACCCACCCTGCGTGGAAGTGCTGGTGTAGGCCTTGACGCTTGCTCGCAATGCGAGTGTGCTGCTGGCAGCTGTCAGTACAACAGCCGGAATCGCATTGGCATTGAATCACCCGCTGTGGCCCATGGGCATGCTTGTCTTGCTATGGTGTATCTTGGTGCTGGAGTTGGGAATCCCCGGCGCATGGCTGCTGCTGGTGCCGGGCTGCCTGCCCTT
>DAOQRI010000561.1:0-2015 GCA_035355475.1 Rhodoferax sp.
GCGACATGATTGAAATCACGGAAAGCCGTCCGATTTCCAAGACCAAGAACTGGGTAGCTACCCGCTTGGTACAGAAAGCCATCGAAGTCTAAAGGGCTTGCCCTATAGGCCGACAGGCTAACCCGTTACGGCCCACAATTGTGGGCCGTATTCATTTGTGCATTGCATATTCAGGAGTAAACATGATTCAAGTTGGTGACACGCTTCCCGCAACCGTTTTGATGGAATTTTCCGAAGTCGAGGGCAATGGCTGTAGCTTAGGCCCCAACCCAGTGGAAGTAGCCAAGGCTGCTGCCGGAAAAACCATTGCTTTGTTTGCCCTGCCGGGTGCCTTCACACCGACATGCTCGGCCAAGCATGTGCCGGGCTATGTTGAAAATGCAGCTGCTTTCAATGCAGCCGGTGTCGACGAGATCTGGTGCGTCAGCGTGAACGACGCATTCGTGATGGGGGCGTGGGCGCGTGATCAAAAGACCAATGGCAAGGTGCGGATGCTCGCTGATGGCAGCGCCGCCTTTGCCCAGGCTACCGGTTTGACCCTGGACCTTGCCGCCAAAGGCATGGGTTTGCGCAGCAACCGCTATTCCATGCTGGTTAAGGATGGCAAAGTGGTGTCCCTGAACATTGAAGGCCCCGGCAAGTTTGAAGTCAGTGATGCGGCCACATTGCTGGCCCAAGCACAGGCCTAATCACCGGCACGGGTCGCTTCAGTTACCGAGGAGTGACCCGCTTCACTTCCTGGTGCGGCTTCAAAGTTTTGCCTTGAGGTAATGCGCGCCGGCAATCGGGTTGTAGTAATAGGGCGGAATTTCTTCGAACCCCAACTCCTGGTACAACGCGCGCGCAGACTCCATGTCGTCCAGCGTGTCCAGGAGGATGTTGTCATATCCCGCTTGTCGTGACAGGTCGAGTATGGCCTCTGCCAGCTGGCGCCCTAATTGCCTTCCCCTAAAGGCGGGTCGGACATACAAGCGCTTCATTTCGCATGCATTCGGGTAATCCACGGTGTCCAGAGGACGCATGGCACAGCAGCCGGCGAACTCATCGTTCAGGATGGCAACCAATAGCGCACCGCGCGGACTGGCATACTCTCCTGGTAGTGCGTCAAGCTCTTCAGTGAAGTTCTGGAAACACAAGTCGATCTGCAGCGCAGCCGCGTATTCGACAAACAACTTGCGCACGCCGTCAAGATCGTGTGCAGACACTGGTACCAGAAGCCTTGCCTCCAAAATCGTCTCCCTAAACCTGGAAATGTTCACGCCCTGCGGCTGTTATAGAAAAACCGAAAATATAGCCAGCATAAAAACGCGCGATGATCGGGCCACCGAAATCTCATTATCAACTGACCCTCTGCAGCGTGGAACGCAAATATCCGCTGTTCCAAAAACCATTTTACAAAGGTCCATCCATGCGCCGTCGCAACGTATCCATCATGCTGGCATCAGGATTCACACTACTGTGTTTGGGGGCGATGGAGCACGCACACGCGTTGACATTGGCCGACCTGAGTAACGCCGATGCCTCCAAAGGCCTGAAGACCGCGCTGGAAAAAGGTGCGCTGTCTGCGGTTGGGTTGTTAGGTGTCGCAGACGGATTTATGGGCAACGAAAAGGTCCGCATCCCCTTGCCAGGAAGCCTGAACGACGCTGTGAATCTGCTGCGCACGTTTGGACAGGGCGGACGGGTCGATGAATTGATACTGGCCATGAATCGCGGTGCCGAAACTGCGGTTCCGATGGCCAAGGATCTGCTGGTCAATGCAGTTCAAACCATGTCGGTGGAAGACGCCAAGAGCATTCTGTCAGGCGGCGAAACAGCGGTCACCAGCTTCTTTGCTTCCAAGACACGTCCCGCTCTGGCGCAGAAGTTTCTACCGGTTGTGACCCAAGCAACTGAAAAGGTGGGTCTTGCCGCCAAATACAACGAGGTTGCTGGAAAAGCCGCCGAGCTAGGCTTGCTGAAAAAAGAAGACGCCAATATCCAGCAATATGTCACTGGCAAGACGCTCGACGGCC
>DAOQRI010000562.1:0-2011 GCA_035355475.1 Rhodoferax sp.
TCAGGTCCGATCCCTCGGCCTCCGCAGTTTGCACAATGCCCGCTGCCGCGCCCACGTCTTCTACCAGACGCGCTTGCAGCGCCACGGGTGCACCACCCTGGGTGCACAGCGACTCGACCAGGGCGTGTGCCTGCGACGCTTGCTGCTGGGCCGCCGCAGTGTAGGCTTGGTACCCCATGGGGTTGATCTCGCCCACGCCGATATACGGATAGGGGTCGACGACATACACCACCGTCAGCTTGGCGCCGTGCGTACGTGCCAGACCCACCGCCAGTTGGGCAGCGTGCTCGGATGCAGCAGAACCATCGGTTGCCAGAAGAATATGTTTGAACATGTGATTGCCTCTTGAATAGTTGAAAACCTACTGGGAATGCTGCGCCTTCGGTGCGCCACATTCCATGATGTGCGTCAATTTGAAAGCAAATGCACCCAGCAATTCTGCCGTAATATCGCGTTATCGAACCCCATGTCGGGGTTGACTATGGAGGCCATATGGCTAAAGGTGACCAGCGCAAAGAAAAAATGACCAAGAAGCCCAAGAAAGACACTTCTGAACCCAAGAACTCCACATCCGACCGCCCCATGGCACCGGTCACAGCAGTCATTCCGCGCGGAAAAGAAAAGAACAAATAAGCGCCGATGCGGGCCAGGCCCGGATCTAGCCAAACGCCTGTCAGCCAGCGGGGCGAGCAGGCGCGTCCAGCACGCCGGTCAGCAACGTGGCGAGCTGATCCGCTCCCATCTTGAAACCACACGCTTGTGCGTGGCCGCCACCGCCCATGCTGCGCGCAAGGGCAATGCAATCGAAATTGCGTTGTGAGCGCAATCCCGCTTTGACAACCCCGCCCTTGCCCGCACTCCACATGAGCGCAAATGTTCCGCTCTTCGCTGAGAGTATGTCACCCACCAGGCTGTGAAACACGCTGGGTGCATTGACCATCAAACCGCTCTGACCATTGAACACGACGGGTTGTGCGCCATCCGCAATGTCGGCTGCCAGTTTGTTGAATTTGTCGTCCATGGCCTGCCCTCGGGCCATGAAGGTTTGCAAATGCTGGGCGTCGAAAGCCGCCATGCCAGCCCAATGTGCAAAATCAAAAGGCTCCATATCAAGCGCTGCCAGGAAGCCCGCGCTCTCAGGGTATTGCCAGACCCAGATATCACGGTCCTCAATAAAACGGTACAGGTCAGGCAATGGCTTGCCGGGCTGGAAGAATTCCCACGCCATGCGCGAACCAGATTTATGCATGTCAAAGTGCAGCACACCGCAGCGGCAGGCAAAGCCCGTGAGCTGCTCAGCCGCACTCTTGTGGTGGTCCAGCATGACCAGCTTGGCCGCCTGCGCATCAATGTCGCGCATGAGTGCAGTGGAGAACGAAAAGTCCAGTATGTAGACCGCACGGCCTGTCAGGTCAGGCAAGTCGGCCACGGTGCGTATATCGCCATGGTCCAGGCCAAGGAACTCAGCTTGACCGTCATAAAAGAGCCAAGCTGACAGGGCGGCTGCAAAGCCGTCGGGGCAACTATTGCCGTGGTAGATGACCAGGGGCCGGGGATCGTTCTTGTCGGGGGCAAACAGCAGTTGCAAGGGGAGAATGGTTTTCATGTGCGCGGCAATTGTCGCGCAAGGCACTGCGCCGCAAAGACCATAGGGCTATAGATAGGGCGCCTACTCTACTTAATCCGAAACCTCATCTCCCGACACCTCTTTGCGCGGCGGCCGGGGCACTTTCTTGAAGCGGATCGCTCGGTCCAGCTCGATAGCGTCTTTCTTGACCTGGCGCTCGGCGTCGAGCTTCTGTCCATGGGCCAACCATTGGGCAAACTCTTGTGGTGTTTCCAGCGTGATGCGACCCATCACCGCACTGCGGAAATCGTGGATCACCAGATCAGCCGCCTTCTGCAAGTTGATCTTGCCACCGGGCAGCAGCGCGCCCCGCTTGCGGCCAATGGCTTCGAGAATCTGTTCGTCCGACTGCTGAGCCACGCCGGTGACCTTGTAGCGAGCCTC
>DAOQRI010000563.1:0-1995 GCA_035355475.1 Rhodoferax sp.
GCACCCCTATCGTCATGACCGACAAAACCGATTACCGTGGCACCCTGAACCTGCCAGATACACCTTTTCCCATGCGCGGCGACCTGCCCAAGCGCGAGCCAGAATGGGTGAAAACCTGGAACGAGGAAGGTCTGTACCGCCGCCTGCGCGATGCCCGCACTGGCGCTCCCCTGTTTGTGCTACACGATGGCCCGCCCTACGCCAACGGCAAGCTGCACATTGGCCACGCGTTGAACAAGGTGCTCAAGGACATGATCGTCAAGAGCAAGCAACTCGCCGGTTTTGACGCGCAGTACATCCCCGGTTGGGATTGCCATGGCCTGCCCATCGAAAACGCCATCGAAAAACTGCACGGCCGCAACCTGAGCCGTGATGACATGCAGGCCAAGAGCCGCGCATTTGCCACCGAACAGATCAACCAGCAACGCGAAGACTTCAAGCGCCTGGGCGTGCTGGGCGACTGGGAACGCCCCTACCGCACCATGGACCCGGCTAACGAAGCCGGTGAAATCCGCGCCTTCAAGCGCGTGATCGAACGTGGCTTTGTCTACCGCGGCCTGAAGCCCGTGTACTGGTGCTTTGATTGCGGTTCATCGTTGGCCGAATTCGAGATCGAATACGCCGACAAAAAGAGCGACACACTGGACGTGGCCTTTGAAGCGGCCGACAAACAGGCCCTGCTGCAGGCCTTCCTGCCTGGCAAGCTGTCAGACCACCCGTCCGCACCGCTGGTGGCAGCGCGGCTGGAAGCCAAGCCAGCCTTCATCGTCATCTGGACCACGACCGCCTGGACCATCCCTGCCAACCAGGCGCTCAATGCCCACCCAGAGCTGACCTACGCCCTGGTGGACACACCACGTGGACTGCTGGTACTGGCCGATACGCTGGTCGAAAAATGCCTGGAACGCTACGGCACCACCGGCACGGTCATTGCCACCACCAGCGGCAAGCAGCTCGGTGGCCTGAACTTCAAGCACCCGCTGCACGACGTGCACCCGGGTTATGCCCGCCTGGCACCGGTGTACCTGGCCGACTACGTCAGCGACTCCGACGGCACCGGCATCGTGCACTCGGCCCCCGCCTATGGCGTGGACGACTTCAACAGTTGTGTGGCCCATGGCCTGAAGTACGACGACATCCTCAACCCGGTGCAGGGCAACGGCAGCTATGCCGAAGAGTTACCGCTGTTTGGTGGCCTCAATATCTGGAAAGCCTGCCCCGTCATCCTGACCACGCTGCAGGAAGCCGGTCGTCTGATGGCCACCCAGCCCATCGTCCACAGCTACCCGCATTGCTGGCGCCACAAGACGCCGGTGATCTACCGTGCCGCGGCCCAATGGTTTGTGCGCATGGACGAAGGCCCAGGCGTGTTCACCAGGGACAAGGCCCCCAAGACCCTGCGCCAATTGGCACTGGACGCCATCGACCAGACCAGCTTTTACCCCGAGAACGGCAAGACGCGTTTGCGCGACATGATCGCCAACCGGCCCGACTGGTGCATCTCGCGCCAGCGCAGCTGGGGCGTGCCAGTGCCCTTCTTCCTGCACAAGGATTCCGGCGAGTTGCACCCCAACACCATGGCCATCCTGGACCAGGCCGCCGACATCGTTGAAAAAGGCGGCATCGAGGCCTGGAGCCGCGTGACCGTGGAGGAAATTCTGGGCGCAACCGATGCGCCCAGCTACACCAAGAGCACCGACATTCTGGAAGTGTGGTTCGACTCCGGCTCTACTTTCCAGCATGTGCTGCGCGGCAGCCACAAGGACGCGTACGCGCGCCCACCCTTCCACACCAGCCCTGACAATTCAAGCCCCGAGGCCGATTTGTACCTCGAAGGCCATGACCAGCACCGCGGCTGGTTCCACAGCTCGCTGCTGCTGGGCTGCGCGCTCTACGACCGTGCGCCCTACCAGGGCCTGCTGACCCACGGCTTTGCCACCGACGGCCAGGGCCGCAAGATGAGCAAGAGCCTGGGCAACACGGTGGACCCGCAAA
>DAOQRI010000564.1:0-1993 GCA_035355475.1 Rhodoferax sp.
CATCCAGGAGTTTCAGACAATCGGGTTGGTGGAAGCGGACAATTCGTGATTCTTGGCCAGCAATCACCGGATGCTGTTCGACTGAAGTTGAAGTCAAACGGGCTGAGACTTCAAATCGGACCTTTTTCATTTCGGCTGATCTCTAGCATAGAGGCTGTGGCCGATGGTTTGCTTACGCTGTATCATGATTATCCCCTCGTACCTGAAGAGGAGTTCATCGATTACACGGTGACGATTTCCCGTGGATCTGGTTTGCATCGCTGGACGCGTCGACAAGCGATTTTCGAATTTGACGGAAACGCTATCTTCGTTCCACTTCCGGAAAGTCATGCATTTCCGCTTCTTGAATGGTCGATGAATTGGTGTGTGTCGATGCATGCACATCATTACCTCATCCTTCATTCAGCCGTCATTGAGCGTGAAGGATGTGCGGTCATCATGCCGGCTCCTCCGGGTTCTGGCAAAAGTACCTTATGTGCGGGCCTTGTGCATCGTGGCTGGCGTCTGTTGTCTGACGAATTGGCGCTGATATCACTCACTGATTCATCTATCACACCGTTTGGGCGTCCGATAAGCCTCAAGAACCAGTCGATTGACATCATTAGGGATTTCGTACCCGGCGCAGTTTTTAGCCGAGTGGTTCATGACACATCAAAGGGAAGCATTGGGTTGCTCAAAGTACCAAAGGAGCATTTGGGGCGTATCCGTGAAACTGCCAAACCTCGTTGGATAGTCTTTCCAAAATATGTTGCCGGATCTCCCCCCCAGCTAACACCTCGCTCTAAAGCCAACAGCATGCTGGAGCTCGGTCGCAATTCATTTAACTACATGGTGCTGGGGCGAACTGGTTTTGAGGTATTAACCCAAGTCATAGACGCAAGCGAATGCTACGATTTTCAGTACAGCCAACTTGACGATGCCACAGCAGCCTTTGACAACTTGGTCTTGCGGAGGAGTATGTGAACTGGGACTTGATAGCCCATATCTGGGCCAACCCGGATCAACAGCCAAAGTTTAGCGCGCGTGACTGGGAAGTCTTGTTGGGCCAAGCAAGACGAGGACGTTTACTTGGCCGATTGGCATCTTATATGTTGGACATGCGTTGGCTCCAGAGCGTTCCTGAAGGGCCGCGTGCGCACTTGGAAGGTGGTTTGCGTCTATCGGACAGACAGCAACACGAAGTTCGCTGGGAAATAGATTGCATTCGACGATCACTAATTGGCATTGATGTACCAGTGGTGCTGCTCAAGGGTGCCGCTTATCTTATGGCCGATTTGCCTGCGGCCCGAGGACGACTATTTGCAGACATTGATCTGATGGTGCCGGTAGCGAATGTTGAACGAGTTGAAGGCGCGTTGTTCGCAGCAGGCTGGATCTGTGACGAACGAGACCACTACAACCAGCGCTACTACCGCCAGTGGATGCACGAGATTCCGCCATTGCGCCACGTGCAACGCAACACGTACATTGATCTGCACCACACCATCACACCGCCTACGTCGCGCTTCGCGGTAGATGGCGCCAGGTTATTGCGGCAAATCGTTCCAATTGACGGTGAAAAGAAGATTTTCGTGCTGGCCCCGGTCGATATGGTCTTGCATAGCGCGGTGCATTTGTTTACCGAAGGTGAGTTTTCTGCAGGCTTGCGCGATTTGTTGGACCTCAAAGATCTCCTGGAACATTACTCCAAGCAATCCAACTTTTGGCAATCCCTTTTTGAAAGGTCCGACGATCTGGGGTTGCAGATTCCCCTATTTCATGCCTTGTTTCACATCCAGCGATTATTTGGCTATGCACCACCAGTACAGTGGTCTGACCAAGTGCGTCAACTTGCTCCGCCTGCTCCCGCTCGCTTGATGATGGGTTGGTTGCTGGGACTGGCTTTGCGGCCAGACCACCCCAGTTGTAATACCCGTTGGACAGCCTTGGCCCGGCGGCTGTTGTATGTGCGGTCGCATGCTCTTCGTATGCCTCTGTATTTGGCCATACCGCA
>DAOQRI010000565.1:0-1989 GCA_035355475.1 Rhodoferax sp.
GCAGCTTGTGCAGCACGTAGCGCATCGCGTTCAGGCGTGCGCGCTTCTTGCAGTCTGACTTGATCACGGTCCAGGGCGCATCGGCGGTGTCGGTTTCGAAAAACATGGCCTCCTTGGCCTTGGTGTAGTCATCCCACTTGTCGAGCGAGGCCATGTCAATCGGGCTGAGCTTCCATTGTTTCAGCGGGTGCAGCTCGCGTTCCTTGAACCGGCGGTGCTGCTCCTTGCGGCTCACCGAGAACCAGAATTTGATCAAATGGATGCCACTGCGTACCAGTTGCCGCTCAAACAGCGGCGCCTGACGCATGAACTCCTGGTACTCGGCATCGGTGCAAAAGCCCATGACGCGCTCCACACCCGCCCGGTTGTACCAGGAGCGGTCCAGCATCACGATTTCGCCCGCAGTGGGTAAATGCTGCACGTAGCGCTGAAAATACCATTGCCCACGCTCGGTCTCACTGGGTTTCTCCAGCGCCACCACGCGGGCGCCCCGCGGATTGAGGTGCTCCATGAACCGCTTGATGGCACCACCCTTGCCGGCTGCGTCGCGCCCTTCAAACAAAATCACAACCCGCTGACCAGTGTCCTTGGCCCACATTTGCAGTTTGAGCAGTTCCACCTGCAACTGGTATTTCTGGGCCTCGTAGCGTTTGCGTGACAGCAGGTTTTTGTACGGATAACCACCGGAGCGCCAATTTGGCGCCAGTTCTTCGTCCGGCTTGACCGAACTGTCACCCAGTAGCGCCTGATTTTCCTGAAGCATTTTGCGGATTTCAGAGACATCCTCGGGCGAACTGCCAGCCAGCAAAGTCTTCAGCGCCGCGGCCTTGTTGGGGGTCTTGTCCAGAATGTTTTTGACAGCCGCCTGTTGCGCTCCTTGCGCCGCATTCGTTCTGATGCGGGCAGTTTGCGACGCAACGCCCTTGGCAGTGCGTGCGCTCACGGTGTCACCCTGGGATATACGGCGCTGGCGGGCCTCAACAGTTGTTCGCGTGGGGGTTGATCTCTCGGTCATAGCGGGCTCCATCGGCTTAATTAGCCATTTTGTGACGGTTTTGCGACAAAAAGATTGATGAAGGTCAAATGCGGGCCCGGCTGCAAATGTGATCGGAAACAATCCACAAACAATCAGCTTTTTGGAGGAACCTGCAATGGGAATGATTTTCTGGGTCGTGCTGGCAGTGATAGTCGTTTACGGCGTCATGCTGTTCAACAGCCTGGTGAACATCAAGAACAACGTCTCCAAAGCCTGGGCCAATATTGATGTGCTGTTGAAGCAGCGCCATGACGAATTGCCGAAGCTGATCGACACCTGCAAACAGTACATGAAGCACGAGCAGGACACGCTGGAAAAGGTGATTCAGGCCCGCTCCCGGGTGTCGGATGCGCGCGAATCCCATAACCTGGGTGCGTTGGGTGTTGCTGAAGGGGCGCTCAGAAGTGGTTTGGGTAGCCTGTTTGCGCTGGCCGAGTCGTACCCCGATCTGAAGGCCAACGAACAGTTCCTGCATTTGCAGTCCCGCATCAGCGGACTGGAAAACGCGATTGCGGATCGGCGCGAGTTCTACAACGACAGTGTGAACATCAACAACGTGGGGATTGAGCAGTTCCCCAACCTCATCATCGCCCGGCTGTTTGGCTTCAAGGCGTTTGACCTGCTGAAATTTACCGCCGAAGAGATGAAAGACGTGGACGTCGGTCAGCGCTTTAACTCATAAACGTGCAGATGCTGAATGGCTTGCGTAGCCAGTATGTCGGAGCGCTGACGTCGGCAAGTTATCTGGGTCTGCTGGCTTTTGGCCTCCATTCCGGGGAGAGATCGGTGTGGATCATCTCTCTGGTCCTGGTCGCTGCCGTCGGTTTTTTTGCATGGGTATCGACTCACGGCCGGGCGCGAGCTATCGCCGAACTGCCCACATCACGCATTGGCTCTGCCGCCCAAGGCTATGTGGAGTTGTATGGCCGCGCCAGTGTGGACCCGGATAACCT
>DAOQRI010000566.1:0-1988 GCA_035355475.1 Rhodoferax sp.
ACGACGCGGGCCGCATCACCGAAGACACGCGCATCCGGGCCAGCGTGCCGTGCATACAGATGGCATTGGATGCTGGCGCTGCGGTGATGGTGACATCGCACCTGGGGCGCCCCACCGAGGGCGACTTCAAACCCGAAGACTCCCTGGCCCCGGTGGCCGCGCGCATGGGTGAGTTGATGGGCCGCACTATTCCTGTGGTGTCCAACTGGGTGGACGGCGTGCAGGTTCAAGCCGGTCAACTGGTCATGCTAGAAAACTGCCGCGTGAACAAGGGCGAAAAGAAGAACAATGAAGAACTCAGCAAGAAGATGGCCGCCTTGTGCGACATTTTTGTGCATGATGCCTTTGGCACCGCACACCGGGCAGAGGCCTCCACCTACGGCATTGCCCAGTTCGCACCTATTGCCTGTGCTGGTCCGCTGCTGGCAGCCGAAATGGACGCCATCTCCAAAGCCCTGCTGGCCCCCAAGCGCCCGCTGGTGGCGATTGTTGCGGGTTCCAAGGTGTCAACCAAGCTCACGATTTTGAAGAGCCTGGCCGCCAACGTGGACCAGTTGATTGTGGGCGGTGGCATTGCCAACACCTTTATGCTGGCCGCAGGTTTAAAAATAGGCAAGAGCCTGGCCGAGCCCGACTTGCTGGCTGAGGCGACCGCCGTGATCGAAGCCATGAAAGCGCGCGGTGCGGCGGTGCCCATTCCCACCGACGTGGTAACGGCCAAGACCTTTGCAGCCGATGCGCCCGCCACCATCAAGGCTGCGACCGACGTGGCTGATGACGACCTGATTCTGGACATCGGACCGCAGACTGCAAAGACGCTGGCCGATCAGCTGATGAAGGCTGGCACCATCGTCTGGAACGGTCCGGTGGGTGTGTTCGAATTTGCAGCGTTTGAAAATGGCACCAAGGTGATTGCGCAGGCCATTGCCGCATCCAGCGCGTTTTCCATCGCAGGCGGTGGCGACACACTGGCTGCCATTGCCAAGTACGGCATTGAAAAGCAGGTTGGTTACATCAGCACCGGTGGCGGTGCGTTCCTGGAAGTGCTGGAAGGCAAGACTCTGCCAGCTTTCGAAGTATTGTCGCGCCGCTTTGCAGCCTGATAGTGCTATTACTCTGATAGCTGTCCATGTAGCCTCAACGAGGGCTAGAGATTGATTTGACTGTCAATTTTGGCCATGCCAAACTAGAACAGCTCGATATCACCCACCTTGGCCTCCACCTTGAGCAAGCCGCGCCGCACCAGATCGGCTTCGCTGCACACCTGGTTGCGGCCATGGTGTTTTGCGTAGTAGACGGCCTGGTCCGCACGTTCGCAGGCGGCTGCTGGCGTGTCACCGGACTGGATTTGCGTCAGACCCACACTGACCGTGATGCGACCGGCCTGCGGAAACTGGTAGGACTCCATGCGGGCGCGAAACCGTTCGACTGCGGCCACGGCCGCGTCATGGCTGGCACTGCGCAGCACCACCACAAACTCTTCGCCTCCGAAGCGGTAAACCTTGTCGTGGGCCCGAAATGACGTTTTCATCAGGCGGGCAACCAGGATGAGCACCTCATCACCAATCAGGTGGCCGTAGGTGTCGTTGACCTGTTTGAAGTGGTCGATGTCGAGCATTGCCAGCCAAAACAGGGGCGTAGCAACGAGGGCACGGTGCTCCACGCCATCGGGCGGTGGCTCGGGAGGCTCAGCCGGTCGGAAGGTCTTGTAGAACAGGTCGTCAAAAGGCTTGCGATTCCACAGCCCCGTCAGTGCATCACACTCGCTGTAGTCCAGCATATCCAGCATATTTGCGTACAGCGCGATGAGTCGTTGGGCTGTCAAAACCCCGACGCTATCCAGTGCGCTGTCGGACGCTATTTCTGCTACACCCCACAACGTTGCCCCTTCACTCAGCGTGATCGGCAATCGGGTAGTGTGCAGTGGACGCGCGGGCGTGGGCTCGGTGGCGATCACCTCGATCCGGTTGATGCAATGCAGGCGATCA
>DAOQRI010000567.1:0-1954 GCA_035355475.1 Rhodoferax sp.
TGCGTCGGCGCACAGCCAGGTTGGCTTGCCGGTAGAGGCGGTACACGCGCTTGTGGTTCACGCCGGGGAATTGCGGGCGCAACATGTCGTGGATGCGCCGGTAGCCGAATCGTCGGCGGGCCTGGGCGATTTCGACGATCTTGCCTGTGAGATCCTGGGTCATCGGTTCGGTCTCGGGTGGATGGCGGTAGCTGTCGCGGGAGAGCCCCACAAGACGGCACGCTCGGCGTTCAGACAAATGGTGCTCGCTCACCATGCGCCCAACCGCCTCGCGCCTGGCCTGTGGGGCTAGCGCTTTACCCCCAGGACGCTCTTGAGCGCGTGCATGTCCAGGTGGGCCTCGGCCAGTAGCCGTTTGAGCTTGGCGTTCTCGGACTCCAGTTCACGCAGGCGTTGGGCCTCGGAAACCTGCATCCCGCCAAACTTGGCGCGCCACTTGTAAAACGTCGCGTCGCTGAAGCCGCCATTGCGGCACAGTTCCTTGATCGGCAGGCCAGCCTCGGCCTGCCGCAGGAACCCGATGATCTGTTCTTCGGTGAATCTGCTCTTCTTCATGTCCGTCATTCTCCGGGTGGTTGACAGACTTCACTAACTTCAGACTGGTACGGCTGGCGGGGGGCAGGTCAGGCACGGTGGACTTGCCGCGCAGCAAACGGCAACTGCGCAACAGGTCCAATACCGATCTGGAGCAGGAGAAGAAGATCCTTGATGAGGTCTTGGCGAATGCTGCCACCGGTGGCGTAGTCATCATCCCCGGGATCAAGCTGGATATCGAGGTCAGACTGGGGAAAACACTGGCGCTCTCCAGCGTGTACCGCATGCTCGCGCGTCACGGCTGGCGCAAACTGGCTCCCGATACCCAGCATGCCCACGACGAACCGCAAGCGCGCGAGGACTGGAAGAATAGCTTCGTGGCGCTGGTCGAAGTCGTAGCAATCTTTGCCAAGGTACGCCCGCTGCGCCCGATGTTTCAGGACGCGGCTCGCTTTGGCCTTATCAGCGACACGCGCCATCGGCGGGCTTGCCGCCCCATGCATCCCATGGTCAAAGCCATGGTGACTCACCAGTACACCTATGCCTACGGCGCCTTCTCCCCGCTGGCTGGGCGCTGCGACTCGTTCGTGCTGCCGCACGTCAACACCGAATGCATGCAGTTGTTCATCACCGAAATAGCCCAGCGCTTGCCGGATGAAGGCATCGTGATGGTGATTGATGGCGCCGGCTGGCATCAAAGCAAGGGGCTCAAGCCCCCAGAGACCTTGAGGCTGCATTTCTTGCCGTCGTTCTCGCCAGAACTCAACCCCCAAGAGCACCTCTGGGACGAATTGCGGGAGAAGTATTTCCACAATCAGGCGTTCGAAAGTCTTGACGCATTGGAGGCGCTACTCCTGGCGGGCCCACGACGTCGTGAAGAGGCCCCGGGGATCGTCAAATCCATCTCCGCATGGGATTGGATACTACATTCTGTTTTTCATGCGAATCAGAATTGGGCGCCGACAGGCCATCGAGCCAATCAGTGGCCATCCCAAGACCGATCACCATATCGATCGCTGTCACCTGAAAGGAGGAATGGGCGACAGGCTGCCTGCGGTGCTGCGTGCGGCGGGTGACAATATCCGCGGGCTGCTGCGCGTGATTGCCCGCCGGGCCATTGCCCTCCTTCGGGCGCCCTTTTTGCGCACGCTACGGGCATTAGCGTGGGAAAGTTCTTGTCGAGCGTCTGTCGTGCTGCAGGCCCACGGGA
Source organism: Rhodoferax sp. (assembly GCA_035355475.1). Lineage (GTDB taxonomy): Bacteria > Pseudomonadota > Gammaproteobacteria > Burkholderiales > Burkholderiaceae_C > Allorhodoferax. Next base: position 1,745 of record DAOQRI010000567.1, read on the forward strand.
TCGAAAGAGTCCGCCTGCAAACAATCCACGCCCCGGGTGCTCATCTCCGGCTGGCATCTCATTCGTTGGTCGGAGCTTGAAATGATATTTCAGGGCCGACGAAGTGGAAGTGCTTTTTCACTGCGCCCCAATGCTGGCAGGCTGTCACTTACGACTGCACCAGCCGCTTGGACTTGGCGATCGACATCAGGATGCCCAGCCCCAGCCCCA
>DAOQRI010000568.1:0-1931 GCA_035355475.1 Rhodoferax sp.
AACGTGGCATTGAGCACGGACAGCCACAACACCTGCGGCGTCACTGCCCACGCAGTTTCCAGCGGGCGCAGCACTACAAACTGCAGAATGCACAACCCGCAGGCCACCGAAGTTGCCAACCCTACCAGGCGCATGGAGCCCAGGCGCTGCACCATTTCGCCGCTGTAAAACAGGTAGAGCGCATAACTGACTGCGCTCAGAAACACCAGTACCGCGCCCAGCGCCACATCGCTGCCTTGCAGCGTGACCTCGTGGCCAAACACCAGCAGCACCCCACCGTAGCTGATGGCCATGCCCATAGCTTGCCGAAGACCGATGCGCCGCCCCACAAACATCCAACCCAGCAGCAAGACCAGAGTCGGATTCAGATACAAAATGAGCCGCTCCAGCGACGCGGTGATGTACTGCAGGCCCGCAAAGTCGAGAAAGCTCGCCAGGTAATACCCGGTAAAGCCCAGCCACACTATTCCCAGCAGGTCTTTGCGAGTCAGGGGTGGGGGCTTGCGCTGCGGCGTATGGCGGCTGGCCCACCACGTCATTGCCAGAAAGAACGGCAACGCAAAGAGCATGCGCAACATGATGAGCGTGACGGCATCCACACCATGGCGATACGCCAGCTTCACGATAATCGCCTTGCCGCTGAATGCGATGGCGCCCAGCGTCGCCAGCGTGAGGCCGGTTGCTACTGATTTATGAGCGCCTTGCGCATGTTTATCGGGGGCCAGAGCCATATTTCGTCTATAAAAACTAGGCCGATCGCTGCCACCGGCTGCGCACGTTGGACCAGACAGCCACGCCTGAAAACACCAGGGCGCCCGCTACCACGCCGGTTAGGCCGTCTGCAGCCGCAGACAGCAGGGTTTGCCACATACCCGGGCCACTGTGTTGGGCCAGCATGGCCTCAACCACATGGTGCAATAAGCCGAAACCATGTACCAGAATGCCACCCCCCACCAGGAACATGGCAGCCGTTCCCACCACGGCCAGCGCCTTCATCAACCAGGGTGCGGCGTGCAGCAAGCCGCGCCCTAACGCCTGCTGCAGACTTCCCCAGGCGCCTGCCCCGGGCCTGCGGCTCAGGTACAGCCCGGCGTCGTCAATTTTGACAATACCCGCCACGAAGCCATAGACGCCGAAGGTCATGGCCACGGCAATACCACTGAGCACTGCCAGTTGCGTCTGCCATGTGCTGCTTTGCACAGTACCCAGCGTGATCGCAATGATCTCGGCAGACAGCACAAAATCGGTGCGGATGGCGCCCTTCACCTTGTCGCGTTCCAGAGCCAGCAGGTCCACTTGCGGATCAGCCAATGCTTGCATCAGCTCCTGCTCATGCGCCTGGTCTTCCTGTGGGCTGTGGAAGAACTTGTGCGCCAGCTTCTCAAAGCCCTCAAAGCACAGGTAGGCACCACCCACCATCAACAACGGCGTCACCGCCCACGGAATGACCATGCTGATGACCAGAGCCGAAGGCACCAAAATGAGCTTGTTGACCAGCGAGCCCTTGCAAACGGCCCACACCACAGGCAACTCGCGGTCCGCCGAGACACCAGCAACCTGCTGCGCATTGAGCGCCAGATCGTCACCCAACACACCGGCCGTTTTCTTCGCGGCAATCTTGGAAAGAATGGCGACGTCATCCAGAATGGTGGCAATGTCGTCGATCAGGGCAAGCAGGCTGCTGGACATGGTTCAAACTCTCAACGGGAAAATACCCATTGTCGCCGCTGGCCGGCACGGCAAAATCAGGTCGCATGAGAACCGAAGCCAGTACCCTGCCACCACCCACGATTCTGGACGTCGAGGCCTCGGGGTTCGGACGCAACAGCTACCCCATTGAAGTGGGCTTTGTGCTGCCGAATGGTCAGGCCTACTGCACGCTGATACGGCCCGAGGCGCACTGGACGCACTGGGATGCCCAGGCCGAAGCC
>DAOQRI010000569.1:0-1930 GCA_035355475.1 Rhodoferax sp.
CGGCGAGCGTCCGACCAGCGAGAAGTAGTTGCCTTTGGCGAAGTAGGCCTTGGGTACATGGTACTGCGCCAGCCCTTCAATCCGGCTGGCCAGGGCGGGTGCCTGCAGACCCGCGGCATTGACAAGCGTTTTGGCGGACAGGCGCGTACCATCTTTTGCTACTACTTCGATAGCGTCTTGTGTATATTCTATGAGGTCTAGAGGCGTATTTAATGCCAAAATTCCGCCTGCATGCTCTAGGTCAGCCAGCAAGGCCAACATCAAGCCATGGCTGTCCACAATGCCGGTCGAGGGTGAATGCAAGGCACCCACGCATTGCAGGGCGGGCTCAAAGGCCTGCGCTTGGTCGCGATCCAGCACCAGAAGGTCAGAGATGCCATTGGCCAGTGCACGTGAACGGATGCTCTCCAGCTGTGTCAGCTGCTCCTGCGTGGTTGCCACTATGAGCTTGCCGCAGCGCCGGTGGGCAATACCCCGCAGGGCGCAATAGCCATACAGCAAGGCGTTGCCCCGCACGCAGAGCTGGGCCTTGAGCGAACCGGTTGGGTAGTACATGCCCGCGTGAATGACTTCGCTGTTGCGCGAACTCGTCTGCGTGCCAATGGCAGAGCAGGCTTCCAGCACCAGGACCTCGCGTCCCGCCAATGCCAGCGCACGCGCGACCGCCAGGCCCACCACGCCGGCAACCACGACCACACAATCCACCGAATCCGTCACTGCAGGCAACCCATTTGCGCAATCATTTCAGCTCCAGCCCACCGCCTTCGGTGCGCTCCAGCAACTGCTTGCCGGGCGGCACGGTGAGATGGGCGCGTACTTCAACCGGTGTATAGCCAAATGCCACGCTGGCAAGCCCGGCTGCGGTGGTGCCATAGCCGTAGCCACGGGTGTCGCCGATGAGCGCCATTCGCAAATCGGCGATCGCACCATCATTGCAACGCAGGTCAATGACACCCGCCGTCGTTGCGGTGTAACGCAAACGCCCCATGCAGCTCGTCAAGACAGGCTTGTTGTCGGGCTTGGGCGGGACGGCTTCCGCCCGCAGCCGAATCGTTCCGGTATGGTCAGGAAATAGCACCATCTCGCCCTGCACCAATTGCTCATCGACGATGGCGTAGGCGGGTACTTTGTAGGACAGTGCGGCCAGTCCGGTGTCGTTCAGATCGGCACAGCCCGCCATCAAACCTGCAAACGCACTGGCGAGCAGGGCGCAAAAACGGATGTGAGTGGGTCTCATGTTCAGCTCCTTGAACCGGGTCGCAGCGGATTGGGCGCAACCCCGGTGTACCATCTTAGCCAGAATTCCCGCTGCAAAAGGCCGATAAAGGCCACTATTGCGACCAATGCCAGACGACCGCGACCACCCGAAAGCGCCTTCCATGAGTCAAGAAGTTGATACGCCACCCCAAGTCAGCCGCATGCCCTTAAAGGCATTGGGTTTGCGCACAGGCATGGCCTTGCAAACCCGCCGTCTGGTAGAGGGCGCCAGCAAGAAGGAGTCGCAGTTTTTTGGCGCCATCGAAAGCAAGGGCGTCATGGTGGGCCCCATGGGAGCCGAAGGCGTCAAAACCGAGCTGGAAGAAGGCGAAATCTGCGTGGTTCGCGGTTTCACCGGTCAATATGAGTTCTCATTTTTGAGCAAGGTTCTGCAAACCTTTCAAAAACCCTTTGCCTATGCACTATTGGCCTACCCCGCACAAGTGGATGCCACATTGGTTCGCCAGTCGATGCGTACCAAAGTTTCTTGGCCCACCACGGTGCAGGTTCCCGCCCGCAACGGTGAACCTGAAATCGGTCCACTAGAGGCTACCTTGGTGGATATCAGCATGCAGGGTGCGATGATCAAGACCGGTTCGGCACTTGCCACCGTGGGCGACAAAGTCAATCTGTGCATTGAAGTGAACTTTGACAACACTCCCACTTCGTTGCA
>DAOQRI010000570.1:0-1929 GCA_035355475.1 Rhodoferax sp.
TAGGTGCTCTTGCCCAGGCAGATGGTCAGCACATTGCGCGGAATGCGGAAGTACTCCATGGTGCGGGCCAGCGCAAAGCTGTTGGGCGGGATGATGCAGACGTCGTCGTGAAAATCGACAAAACTTTTTTCGTCAAAGTTCTTGGGGTCGACCACGGTGCTGTGGATGTTGGTGAACACCTTGAACTCGGGCGCGCAGCGGATGTCGTAGCCGTAGCTGCTGGTGCCATAGCTGACGATCTTTTGTCCGGTGGGGCTCTGGCGAATCTGGCCTGGCTCAAACGGTTCTATCATGCCGGTTGTCTCGGCCATGTGGCGAATCCACTTGTCGCTTTTGATGCTCATGGGGGCTGACTCCTAGGTTGCACCGATTGTAAGAGCGAAAATGCTATTACTCTGATAGCGTGTTACGCATATTCGACGAGGGCTAGAGCCTCAAAACGCTTGTGATATGACGGTACGCTCTATCAGGCGGTCATCTCCCAGCACGATCAGGGAGAACAGCAGCTCATCCAGATTGGCTGCCAGCGACGTCTTACGCGTCAGTAGGGGCGTGGCCTGCGGGTTGATCACCACAAAATCGGCCTCGCAACCCGGCAGCAAGTTGCCCACCACACCTTCCAGCCCCAGGGCGCGCGCTGCACCCGCCGTGTGCTGCCACCACAGATGCTGGGGCGGCAGCGACAACCCCTGCTTGGTCTGACCCTCACGTCCCACGTAATAGGCGCCCAACATGGTGTGGAAAGGGCTGAACGAGGTGCCACCACCCACATCACTGGCCAGTCCGTACTGGAAACCCACACGGTCAGCGCCGGCGTAGTCAAAAAAGCCGCTGCCCAAAAACAGGTTGCTGGTAGGGCTGACGGCCGCCGCCGCGCCGGTGTCGCGCATCAACGCCCGGTCATCATCGTCAAAGTGAATGCAATGCGCGTAGACAGCCCGTTTGCGCATCAGGCCAAAGTCGTCGTAGGTGGCGAGGTAACTGCGCGATTGGGGAAACAACTGGCGCGCCCAGGAAATTTCGTCCTTGTTCTCCGCCACGTGCGACTGAATCCAGACATCGGGATACCGGGCCGCCAGTTCACCCGCCCCACGCAACTGCGCATCGGTACAGGTGGGCGCAAAGCGGGGCGTAATGGCGTAGCCCAGGCGGTCTTTGCCATGCCATTGCTGGATCAGCGCCTCGGTGTCCAGAAGGCTTTGTTTGGTGGAATTGAAGCGACCGTCAGGCGAGGCACGATTGAGCAGATCATGTGGTGCATGTCGGTCCATCAAACACAATCCGGTGATCAGGCGCATGCTGTGCGCCTGCGCTTCGGTGAAGAGCGCGTGCACCGACTCGGGATGCGAGGTGGCAAAGGTCAGCGCAGTGGTCACACCGTTGCGCAACAGTTCTGCTACAAAAAAGCTAGCTGCCTGCGCACTGTATTCGCCGACCGAGAATCGTTTTTCCTCCGGAAAAGTATAGTTCTCCAACCAGGGCAGCAAGCCTTCTGCTGGCGAGCCGATCACATTGGTTTGGGGGTAATGGATGTGCAAGTCCACAAATCCCGGTGCGATGATGCGTCCAGGCCAGTGCTCCACATCGACGCCCGGAAACTGGGCCGCGACATCGCGCCACGCACCCACGGCTTGCACTACCTGTGCTCCCGCTGCGTTGGGACCGACCACCAGCATGCCATCTTCTTCAAACAAGGCGCGCGCGGGCCCATCGGTGTGCGGTGCAAACCAGAGGATGGAGGAGCGGTAAGCTTTCATCACGGCAGTCAGACAATCAACTCAGGCAGCCATCAGCGATGGAGGAGACGGATGCAAGCGTGCCATGGCGTGCGCGTCCACATAACGCCCATGCCGAAAAGCATAGGCTCGGTGCGTGCCTTCCAGTACAAAACCGTGGCGCTCATACAGGCGCCGGGCCACGGCGTTGTCG
>DAOQRI010000571.1:0-1894 GCA_035355475.1 Rhodoferax sp.
AGGCCGGTGATCAGGATCAGGATGGCCGTATAGAGCAGGATGCGCGGACGGACAACGTGAGCCAGGATTTCCTTCTTGGTCAGGTGCTTGGCCATGGCGCTTTCGGTGGAATAGCGAACCAGACCGCGTGGCAAACCGACCTTGTCCATGACCTGGTCGCAGATGTCGATACAGGCGGCACAGCCGATGCACTCATATTGCAGGCCGTTGCGGATGTCGATGCCGGTCGGGCAGACCTGCACGCATTGCCCGCAATCCACACAGTCGCCCAGCTTGCTGAGGTCGGCGCCCTTCTTGCGCACACCGCGGGGTTCGCCACGTTCCGGGTCGTAGGTGATGATCAGGGTATCCGGGTCGAACATCACGCTCTGGAAGCGGGCATACGGGCACATGTACTTGCAAACCTGCTCGCGCATGAAGCCCGCGAAGAGGTAGGTGAATCCACCGTAGAAGAAGATCCAGAAAATTTCCCATGAGCCGAGATTGTTGGTCATCACGTTGTTAATCAACTCGGTGACCGGCGTGAAGTAGCAAACCAGCGTGAAACCTGTCCATAGCGAGAACAGCAGCCAGATCAGGTGCTTGGTGGCCTTGACGCGCAGCTTGTGCGCGCCGGAGCCTTTGTCGAGCTTGATGCGGGCGTTGCGATCGCCTTCGATCTTGTTTTCGATCCACATGAATATCTGCGTGTAGACCGTTTGCGGGCAGGCGTAGCCACAGAAAAGTCGCCCGGCCACCGCGGTGACCAGAAAGAGTGCGTAGGCAGAAACGATGAGCAGGGCTGCCAGGTAAATGACGTCCTGCGGCCAGAAAACCATGCCGAAAATATAGAATTTGCGTTCGACCAAGTGCAGCAGGATGGCCTGACGTCCATTCCATGTCAGCCACGGGCTGACGTAAAACAGTACTTGCGTGAAGATGACGAGCGCGATCCGCCAGTTGTCGAAATAGCCGCGTACGCCTTTGGCGTAAATTTTCTTGCGTTTTTCGTAGAAGGAAACTTTTGCCGTGCCATCAGGCTGCGGACTGTTTGCTGGCTGACTCATCTATCCTCTATCGGGTCGTTAAAAAGGTTGGAAACCGGAACTGCTGGACTCGTTCAGCCTGGTTGCATGAAGCAAGCCTGCGGGGCGAACTTAAGGGGGTATGCCGCCAAGCTGATTGTCGATTTCCAGCGCTCCCCCGTCAAGACTATGGCGACAAAGCTGTGGGGTGGAGTGTGTCACCGGTTTCCAGTGTACTCAATATCAAGATGCGTGCCTGCTTTTTTGATGGTTGAATAGTCATACAAATCAGTGCTTTGATGTTTTTGTGTAGCAGGGGCTTGCAATTGGAGGGTGTAAAAGGACAATAATGGCAGTCCAATCTGGCGCCGGCGACAAAATTGACATGACCGCTCATTTTCTCAGTGAACTGCTTTCGTTCCTTGATGGCTTGCCTGAGCCACGTATTGTGATGAATGCCGATTACCGGATCGTCGCGGCCAATGCAGCCTACATCAAGGAGTTCGGTAGTGATCTGCCGATTGCCGGGCGGACCTGCTATGAAGTCTCCCACCATTTTACGGTGCCCTGCGACCAGGCAGGTGAATCCTGCCCCTTGAAGCAGAGCCTGGAAACGGGGGAGCCGCAGCGTGTTCTGCATCTGCACCATACGCCGCGCGGTGAAGAGCATGTGGCGGTTGAGACGACACCGATTCGCGATGAAAGTGGACGGATTGCCTATTTCGTCGAGACCATGCGCGTGGTCCGCCAGGCTAGCAGCCGCGCTGCCGCGCAAGGCCTGGTCGGACGCTCGCCAGCATTTGTTGGCATGCTGGAAAAAATTCTGCGGGTGGCGAACGCGAATGCGTCGGTTTTACTGCTGGGCGAAACGGGGACCGGCAAGGAGCTGG
>DAOQRI010000572.1:0-1886 GCA_035355475.1 Rhodoferax sp.
GCAGCTTTTGGTTGGCCTCGCGCACACGGCGGTACAACAGAAAAACGAATGCACCGCCCAGAACCGTGACTAACGTACCCAGCAGGGTAATGATCTTCTGCAAACGCTGGTTGCTGATCTCGGCGTCTTTCAGGCTGTTTTCGCGTGCCAGCAATTCAATTTGCTTTTGCCTTTGCACAGAATCAAACTGCGCCTGCAAGGTCGCGACCGTCTTCTCGCGATCCGCACGGAACAACTGTGCGGTCAGGGTCTGCTGTTCCCGGATGGTGGTGACCGCATCGTGGTACAAGCCCGCCTGTTCATACATGCGGCCCAGCTCACCCAAAATTGCTTCCTCATCGGTTTTGGCGCCTGCACCCTTGCTGAACTGAATGGCCGCTCGCACCATGGCAGACCCTTCCTGGGTTTTCCCCTGACCCATCAAAGCGAAGCCGACATTGCTCTGCGCAGTGGCGATTCCACCCAATTCACCGGCTTCTTTGAACTTATCGATCGCCTGACGTGCAAAAACCTCGGCCTTGGGATAGTTTTTGCTGATCAGGTAGCTGTCCCCAATGTTGTTCAGCGCGGTGCCTTGTAGCCCGACCAAGCCCGATTCCTGCCCAATACGAAGCGCCTTCTCGTAAGCTTCTACCGATGCCTTGGGACGCCCCAGACTGGCCAGAGTAGCGCCTTGATTCAGGTACAGCGTGCCCTGGAGCTTGCGTGAGCCGACTTCATTGGCAACCACCAAGGCTTCTTCGATGACTTGAAGGGCTTTGTCCCAATTCGTCATGGCCATATAGACCTTGCCCAGCAGGTTGAGCGAACGCAGGTGCAGGGCTTTGGCCTGCTTGGGCTGGTCCTTGGCGTAATGGAGACTCTTGATCGTGCTTTCCAGCGCTGCCTCAAAACGTCCTACGGTCAACTGCGCGTTGCCCAATGTGGAATAGAAATGCCACAGGGCACGCGCATCGGCAGTTTGCAGCGCCATGGACTCGACCGCCACAAGTTGGGATAGGGCCGCCTCGGTTTTCCCTGAAAGGACCATGATGTGAGCAGACTTGACGGTCGCTAGCACCACGCCGATGGGGTCCTTATTGACTTGGGCCAACTTCAGAAGTTCCGATACCGAGGTCTCGACCGCATCCATCTTGGCGGCATCCACTTGGATATCAATCAAGGTGCTGAGGTATTCCCTGCGAGTGGTGTAGGGTGCATCCGCACCCAGCGTCTGACCCAAAACTACGAGTTGCTGGAGCGCCTGCGCATTGTCTTTTTCAGACAGGCTGTGCAGCGCGTCGATTCGCTCAATGGCGTCGGGCTGGGCCACAGCAGCGCCGTGCCACGCCATGACCAGTGACAAGATCCCGACAATCAACGTGTAAGCCAACGGTCTAACCATGCTCAATATTAAGTCCTATGTCGGGCCAGCGACGACGAATATAGCCCCAGGATACCAATCCTACGCATAGCATGAGGAGGGATGCTGCTGCCAGAGCCACGGTGGAATGCATCACCAGGGGCGAAACGACACCCGCAACAATGCCATTGGCCGTAGAGCCCACAAACATCTGCAGGCTCGACGCCATGCCCCGGCGCGCGGGGTGCAGATCGAGCACCAGCAAAGTGACAACCGGAACCATGAGTGCCCACCCGAAAGAAAAAATACCCAGCGGCAGCATGGCCCAACTGGCGTGCGCCGTGAACACCAGATTGGCTGCCAGGTTGACCAGTGCGATCACCAACATGATGGACAGCCCCACACGCACCTGGCGTTTGGGCTTGATTTTTCCAGCCAAGCGCCCGCTAACCATCGCACCGCCCATGATGCCGCCAATGGTGATCAAAAAGCACCAAAAGAATTGTTGGGGCGCCATTTGCAGGTGCTCCCCCAAAAAAACCGG
>DAOQRI010000573.1:0-1814 GCA_035355475.1 Rhodoferax sp.
CTTCGGTGCAAGGGTGTCCTGTGACCGAACCGGTATAACGAAAATAGCCGCGTGTTGCTGGTATCAAGTCGCTTGCGTTGACCGATTTATCGGGGTGGTTGTGGTCTCCATCGGCACGCGTTGGGATCAGTGGCATCAGTGTTTTGAGAAGGGCGTTCTCCTGCCCCGTGCGGAACAGCACGACGATGGCCAGCAGCTGCCCGGATGCGCTCTTGTGCAGCAGATGGGCCGCCATGGGAAATTCTTCGCCAGCGACTTTGTCGCCTCCGGGCGTGTGAAAGTGAAACTGCTGAAGCGTGAACCGGTCATTTCCGACGTGTAAAGTGCTGCCCTTGGTGAAGCGCACACGAACGGTGTGTCCGTCATCTGCCAGTTTGAGTGGCGTGGGCACGTAGTGAAAGTCCAGCGCCGGTAGCGCCATGCGTTTGGTTTCCCGGATGTCAATCGGGGATTGGCGCCGACCACTCTCGCACAGCCCTGCGGATGCTGCTGAGCAGACGAGGAGACTCAGCGCTGCAAACAGAGCTTTCATCATGGGTTAATCACGAGTGAATGCACCGCGGTATTCACATTCAGGCAGCGCTGAACGGCCATCTTCAGGTTGTCGGCGTCTCCTGTGGTGCAAAAGACGGGTGGCGCAATTGGGGTGGCGTCCGCGGGCGCTGGCGCCAGCCAGTTGCGCTCGGTCAGCAGGCGGCGGGTCTGGCGCGCGACCGGGGCACCACCTTCCAAGAAGGCCACGTCGTTGCCCACCAGTGCGCGCAAGGTCTCTGAGACAAACGGATAGTGCGTGCAACCGAGTACCAGCGTATCAATGGCTCCTCTTTTTAGGCCAAATTGGCCCATAGCCCCTGTAAAACATACACAGTCAGCTACTATTTTTGTAGCATCCCCTCGTTCGATGGCGTCTGCCAGACCATCACAGGGTTGCAAAACAAAGTCCGCCTGGCCCCGCAGGGACGCCAACAGCGTTTGAAATTTCTCGCTGTTGAGCGTACCGCGGGTTGCCATTACGCCGATGTGCCTGGTCTGACTCGAAGCAGCGGCAGGTTTCAGGGCCGGCTCGATGCCCACAATCGGCAGGTCAGGAAAGTCCTGGCGCAGCAGTTTGATTGCGGCCGCCGTTGCGGTGTTGCATGCCACCACCAATGCTTTGATGTGGTGCTGAGCTACCATGTAGCGTGTAATGGCATGGGAGCGGGCGATGACGTGGCTGTCATCCCGCTCGCCATAGGGGGCATGGCCACTGTCGGCCAGGTAGACAAATTTCTCCTGCGGCAACTCGGCTATCAGGGCGCGCAGCACGCTCAAGCCGCCGACGCCACTGTCAAAAACGCCAATAGCATCGGCAGACATGTCGCCGGCGGGGGTGCCGCTGGGCGGCTGGTCGGCGTTGCCCGGGATCAATGGGCGCTCAAAGTGAAGTCACGGTGATGTTTTTGAACTCGCCCGTCGCAATCTTCTTTTGCCACTCCGCAGGCCCGGTGATGTGGGCACTGGTACCGCCCGAATCCACTGCGACGGTCACTGGCATATCCACCACGTCGAACTCGTAGATGGCTTCCATGCCCAGGTCGGCAAAGCCCACCACCTTGGCGGCCTTGATGGCCTTGCTGACCAGGTAGGCGGCGCCGCCCACGGCCATCAAATAGGCGCTCTTGTGCTTCTTGATGGCTTCAATCGCAACCGGGCCGCGTTCGGCTTTGCCGACCATGCTGATCAAACCGGTTTGCGCCAGCATCATCTCGGTGAATCCATCCATGCGGGTGGCGGTGGTGGGGCCTGCGGGCCCGACAGCCTCGCCTTTGACCGGG
>DAOQRI010000574.1:0-1811 GCA_035355475.1 Rhodoferax sp.
TCTGCCGGATGGCCAGTTCCCTGACGCATGCTGCCAATGTACAAAAGTTCACTAGAGAGGTCAAAGAGATTCCAAGCGTTTTGCAGGCCTTTTTGCACCGGTGTTCCCTAAATGCAACACCGTATCATCGAATTCAGTTGCCTTTTGCCCCTTCTATGCGCGCAGCAGAGTTGTCTTCACTCTTCACAGCCGACTCTGCATCCCCGTTTAGCTTACGCATGCCAGAGAGTTTTTTGCGGAATTCCGCAGTCACGTCACGGGCCTGCTGGTTGTCGTTCACCACTCGGGGGGTAATGGTGATGATGAGTTCGCTTCTATCGGTTGTGTCGGATTTGGCGCCAAACAAGGCGCCCACTACGGGTATCTCTGACAGCAGTGGCAGGCCCTGCGATCCCGCGGTCTTGTTGTCCTTGATAAGCCCCGCCAGCACCATGGTGTCACCAGACTGCACAGCAACTATCGTTTGCGCAGATCGCTTGTTGATCGTGGGGGAGTTGAGCCCGCTGGTAGTTACGCCAACTTGCACATCACTCACCTCCTGACTGACCTCAAGCGTAACCAAACCACCGGCATTGATGTGTGGCCGCACCGACAGCACGACACCAGTGTCTACATAGCTCACCGAGCGCAGAATGTTCGTACCCACCACGGTGCTTTGCCCTTCAATTGGGACGCTCTGGCCCACGTTGATTTTGGCTACCTGATTGTCCGTAACCATGACGTGCGGCGACGACAACACATTGACCTTGGTGTTTTTGGCCAATGCGCTAAGCACAGCGGAAATATTGCCCCCGGTGGTCTTCCACACCGCCGTAAAGGGCAACGGCGCCCCCACTGCAGCAGCAGGATCAAGGGATGACAACGCACTGGTGCCAGCCGTGCCATAGGCGTTGACGAGTCTGCCAGAGAGATTGTTTCCGTTGTTGAAGAACCACTCCAGGCCGTAAGTCAGGGCGCCCGAAAGTTGAACCTCTGCAATGGTGACTTCGACCAGCACCTGGCGTGGCACAACATCGAGCTTCTTGATGGCTTCTTCAATCTTTTCATACTCGGCGCCATTAGCCATGATCAGCAACGCGTTGTTGTCGCGATCTGCGATGATTTTGATGGAAGTACCCGCACCCAGACCCAGCGCTTCACCGGTGCCCGAAGCCACCACGCCTGGCGCTGCGGCAGACACCGCGTTTGGCAACGTCGCCGCAGTGCCGCCCGCCCCGGTTGTGCTACCCAACGCGCCAGTTGCTGGACTGGTGCCCGATGTTTGCACGGTGGCGGCAGTCAGCCCGGGCGCCACTGTGGCAGCAGATGTCGTTGCAGTGGATTTGCCGCCCAGAACTTGGCTCAGAAGCACCGCGACCTTTTCAGCACTGCCATTTTGCATGGGGTAGACGTGCAAGCGCGTGCCGCTCTTGCCACCATTGCGGTCCAGCCGCTCTACCCATACCTTGGCTTGCTCCAGGTACTGGGGCCGTGGGCTGACCACAAACACCGCATTCATGCGCTCAATGGGAATGATCCGCAGCATGCCGGCGAATGGGCTTTTGGACTTGTCCCCAAATAGCAATTCCAGCTCGGGCAGGATGCTTTTCACATCCACACTTTTCAAAGTGAACAGGCCGACCGACATGCCGGCCAGCCAGTCCATGTCGAACACGCCCACAGTCTCCAAGGCGTGGCGCATTTCGCCCTCGGCACCTGCCAGCATCACCAAGTTGCGGGTCTCGTCCACCCGCAGGATGCTGCCTTCGGGCAACAGGGGCTCCAGAATTTTGGACATCTCGCGGGCGGCAATGTATTGCAGCTGCACGATC
>DAOQRI010000575.1:0-1781 GCA_035355475.1 Rhodoferax sp.
TGCGGCAAGCATGAAAAACGCGATCCAGATGTTGGGGTCCAGCAGAAAGTCCATAGGGCACTCAATCGATCATGAAACCCTGCAGTTTACGGGAGAGCTCGCGACCAGCAGCCCGCGAGCTACGGGTATCCACAGCCCGCTAAAGGCTTATTGGTGAATGGTGTGACCAGTCAATGGCCAGTCTCTGATGGGCCCTCGCTAGAATCGACCAATCCCGTCCATGTATCACAGTACCTGCCTATTTTCAAACACCCCGGCTTTGCCCTCGAAATGCTTGAACGACTAGCTACCTCATGGCTTTTGATGGTCGTTCTTTGGGCGTCTTCCGGCGCGGCATTGCGTGCCCAACCCACTCCACCCATTCCTACCATCGCTGCTGCCGCTGACCTGAAATTTGCCATTGAAGAACTGGCTGATCAGTTCGAGCGTGAAACCGGTCACAGGCTGCGACTGGTGTTTGGCTCTTCAGGTACTTTCTATTCCCAGATTCTGCAAGGCGCACCTTTTCACCTGTATATGTCTGCCGACGAAGCTTTTGTCTTCAAACTGGCAGATGCGAGGCGCACGACGGATCGGGGCCGGCTCTATGCCCGAGGGCGCATTGGCATCATGGTGCCGGCAGGCTCACCACTGCTGGCAGACGGCGACCTGAAGGATCTGGCGCGGGCTTTGAAGGATGGGCGATTGCAGAAGTTTGCTATAGCCAACCCCGAGCATGCACCGTATGGGAAGAGATCAGAGGAGGCACTGCGGCACGTCGGTCTGTGGGGGGGTATCCAGCCCCACCTGGTGATGGGAGAGAACATCGCCCAGGCGGCGCAATTTGCAACCTCGGGTTCCGCGCAGGGCGGCATCATTGCACTGTCTCTGGCTAAAGCACCTGCTGTGGCAAAACTTGGAAAGTTCGCTCTGATTCCGGAAGCGTTGCATCAACCATTGATGCAACGCATGGTATTGCTCAAAGGCGCACCGCCTCCGGCGCGTGCTTTTTACGACTACCTGAGTACAGCGCCGGCGCGGGCCATTCTGGTTCGTTACGGTTTCGCTCTGCCTGGGGATTGAATCAGGCGCTGCAACCATGGACTGGCAAGCCCTTTTCCTGTCTCTGCGGCTGGCGGCTGTCACGCTGGCCTTGCTGTTGCCCCTGGGGGTGTGGCTCGGGCGTTCGCTGGCCTATGCCAACTTCTCTGGCAAGGCCTGGGTGGAGGCACTTATCGTGCTGCCACTTGTGCTTCCACCCACTGTGCTGGGCTACTACCTGCTGGTGACGCTGGGTGGCGCATCGCCGGTTGGCCGCTGGGCAAATGAAGCGCTCGGCATTCATCTGACTTTCAATTTCGCTGGTCTGGTGGTGGCCTCGCTGGTATTCAACGTTCCCTTTATGGTTCAACCCGTGCAGCGTGCGTTCGAGGCCATACCCCGCAATCTTGCCGAAGCGGCGGCAGTGAGCGGGCTGAGCGGCTGGCAGACCTTTTGGCGGATCGAGCTGCCACTAGCCTGGCCTGGTGTGTTGTCGGCGATAGTGCTCACCTTTGTGCACACCCTGGGCGAGTTTGGGGTGGTGTTGATGATGGGGGGCAACATTCCCGGTGAGACAAAGACAATTGCCGTATCCATTTATGACAGCGTTCAGTCATTTGATCTTCAGGGTGCAGATCGTATGGCGTTGCTGCTATTGCTGCTGTCACTGGCCGCTGTGACAGCCTCTTTCTTTGCGACTTCCCGTCTGGCCCGCAAACGATGACAACCGGGAACAACAACGCGTTGGTGGTCGAGGTGGA
>DAOQRI010000576.1:0-1767 GCA_035355475.1 Rhodoferax sp.
CCCCCCAGGCGATGCCGTAGCGTGCGGAGTTGAGACAAGTGAATGGGCCTTTCAAACCCTGCACTTCGGGGAAGGCGTTTTCCTCAGGACAAAACACGCCGTCCATCACGATTTCACCAGTGACTGAGGCGCGCAGGCCGACCTTGCCGTGGATGGCCGGCGCACTTAATCCTTTCATGCCTTTCTCCAGCACAAAGCCACGAATCGGCCCCACCTGGCCGGTCTCGGACACCTCTTTGGCCCAGACCACAAACACGTCGGCCATGGGGCTGTTGGAGATCCACATCTTGGCCCCTGTGAGCTTGTAGCCCCCCGCCACTTTTTGGGCGCGCGTGATCATGGAGCTGGGGTCGGAGCCGTGGTCGGGCTCGGTCAGGCCGAAGCAGCCAATCCACTCACCGGTGGCCAGCTTGGGCAGGTACTTCTGGCGCTGCGCTTCGGTACCAAATTCAAAAATCGGCACCATCACCAGCGAGCTTTGCACGCTCATCATCGAACGGTAACCGCTGTCCACGCGCTCCACTTCTCGGGCGATCAGGCCATAGGCCACGTAGTTCAGGCCCGGGCCGCCGTAGGTATCGGGAATCGTGGGGCCGAGCAGGCCCAGCTCGCCCATTTCGCGGAAGATGGCCACGTCGGTTGTGCCGTCGCGGAATGCCTGGGTGACGCGCGGCTGCAATTTGTCCTGGCAGTAGGCAGCCGCGGCGTCACGCACCATGCGCTCGTCATCGGTGAGTTGGCTGTCGAGCAGGTAAGGGTCTTGCCAGTTGAACGTTGCGTGGGCCATGGAATTCTTTCGGAAGGGGAATTTGAAATACGGAAAAGCACTCTTCAGGGTGTGAATGTTAGTGCCACACCCGATGGCACACAATCAATGGTTTTTCACCCAGATATGCCTCATGTGCATATCTAGAGGGTTTTATCGTCAGCCCTTGTTTGCGTGACGCGCCGCCAGCGCGGCATACCAATCCATACAGGCCGGGTTGGCCATGGCGTCCTTGTTCACCACTTTTTCCAGCGGCTGGCCGAGCAGCAGTTTCTTCACCGGCAGCTCCTGCTTTTTGCCCGACAGCGTGCGCGGAATCTCGACCACCTGAAATATCTCGTTGGGCACAAAGCGGGGTGACAGCGCCGTGCGGATCGACTGGTTGATCTTCTCCCGCATGCCGTCGTCCAGCGTCACGCCCTCGCGCAGCACCACGAACAGCGGCATGTAGCTGTCGCGGCCCAGGTATTCCAGA
Organism: Rhodoferax sp.; assembly: GCA_035355475.1. Lineage (GTDB taxonomy): Bacteria > Pseudomonadota > Gammaproteobacteria > Burkholderiales > Burkholderiaceae_C > Allorhodoferax. The sequence goes on from DAOQRI010000576.1 coordinate 1,242, forward strand.
TCCACCACCATCGAGTCCAGCACCTCGGGCAGTGCTTCCACCGCCGAGTAGATTTCGCTGGTGCCCATGCGCAGGCCAAAGCGGTTGATGGTGGCGTCGGACCGGCCGTAAATCACGCAACCGCCGTCTGTGCCGACCTTGAGCCAGTCGCCGTGACGCCAGACGTTGGGGTACATGTCAAAGTAGCTGGACAGGTAACGTTTATTGCCCTCGTCGCCCCAGAAATTCAGCGGCATGGATGGCAGCGGCTGGGTACAAACCAGCTCGCCCACCTCGCCGATGACGGGCTGTCCACCTTCGTTCCAGGCCTCCACAGCACAGCCCAGCAGGCGGCACTGCATCTGGCCGGGGACCTGGGGCAGCTCCCTATTGCCCCCGATGAACGCACCGCAAAAGTCCGTCCCACCCGAGATGTTGCACCACCAGATATCGGGCACACCGACTTTCTGAAACTGAGCGGTCGCCCAAAGTTGCACATCCTCCGGCAACGGCGACCCCGTGGTGCCCAGCGCGCGCACGTGGCTCA
>DAOQRI010000577.1:0-1733 GCA_035355475.1 Rhodoferax sp.
GGCTGTTCTGAGGTGCGATACTTGGCCTCATGTGGTTGAAATGCCTATCCGTTTGAGGAGTGCATATTTTTGCGTCAAATATCACTCCAGCCCTCTATTTATATGCATAAGCAGCTATAACAACAATAGCAATTCCCCGAGGAGAAACCCATGAAGAAGATCAGTTACATGCTTTTGGCGGCGTGCACTGTGCTGGCTGCCGGTTGCAGCAAAAACACCGGTGTCGGCGGTGCAGCGGGGGAAGCCACGCCTGCAACTATCCAAGCCAACACCCAGTTGGCCAAGGACCTGAAGCTGGGTGACCAACAAGACTTTGAAGACGCAAGCGCGGCTTTATTGCCCGACCCAATGGCAAAGTGCTGTCCGCAGACGGAACCGTACTGCACGACTACGACGCCTACCAGTTCATTGAAGGGCAAGCCCCGGACACGGTCAATCCGAGCTTATGGCGTCACGCGCTACTGAATGCACAGATGGGTCTTTTCAAAGTCACGGACGGCGTCTACCAATTGCGTGGTTTTGACATTGCCAACATCACCCTGATTGAGGGCAAATCTGGCTGGATCGTGGTGGATGCACTCACCAGCCGCGAGAGTGCCAGCGCCGCCATGGCTTTTGCGCGCAAACACTTGAGCGACAAGCCGGTCACGGCGCTTATTTTTACGCACAGCCATGCCGATCATTTTGGAGGGGCGCTAGGCATCATTACGCCTGAAGAAGTGGCCAAACGCAAAGTTCCCGTGCTGGCATCGGCGGGCTTCATGGAGGAATCCACAGGTGAGAACGTGATGGTGGGCTCTGCCATGGGGCGCCGCTCCATGTACCAGTTCGGCAAAAATCTGGAACGCTCCGCCAAAGGCAATGTGGACACGGGATTAGGCAAAAACGTGGTTTACGGCGCAGTGGGCATTCTTGCGCCCACCCAACTGATCACCAAGCCCACCGAAGAACTGGTTTTGGATGGGGTGCGATTTGTATTCCATAACGTGCCAGGCGCCGAAGCGCCGGCTGAAATGACGTTTGCGGTGCCGGACAAAAAGCTCTACGGTGGCGCAGAAAACCTGGCCATGACCATGCACAACCTGTTGCCCGTACGGGGTGCCAAGGTGCGTGATGCGCTGCGCTGGTCGAATTACATGCAGCAGGCGCTGGACCAGTTGAGTGATGCAGAGATTTATGTCGGCCAGCACAACTGGCCGATCTGGGGCAAAGCCCGCATTGCAGAATTCATCACCATGCACCGTGACGTTTACAAGTACACCCACGACCAGACGGTGCGCTTGCTCAACGCGGGCCTGACGCCGCGTGAGATTGCAGACAAAGTCATCTTGCCCAAGTCGCTTTCCAGTTACTTTGGTACGCGAGGCTATTACGGTGATTTGCGCCACAACACCAAGGCGGTTTACCAGTTCTACATGGGTGCTTACGACGGCAACCCTGCCAATCTAAATCCCTTGCCGCCCCAGGAGTCTGCCAAGCACTACCTGGAACTGATCGGTGGTGCCGACAAAGCCGTTGCTGCCGCACAAACTGCGTATGACAAGGGCGAATACCGCTGGGCCGCCGAGCTGCTCAACCAGGCAGTATTTGGCCAGCCAGACCATAAGGGTGCAAAAGAACTTCTGGCAAAAACCTACGAGCAGATGGCTTACATGGCAGAAGCGGCCACGTGGCGCAACAGCTATCTGACAGCTGCCGCAGAACTGCGCAATGGTCCGCCCACCAAAGGTATC
>DAOQRI010000578.1:0-1691 GCA_035355475.1 Rhodoferax sp.
GGCCGCCAAAGTGCGTCTGCGCCCGATTCTGATGACCACACTGGCCATGATATTTGGCATGGTTCCGCTGGCATTTGCACTGAGCGAGGGCTCCGAGCAACGCGCGCCCATGGGTCAAGCCGTGATTGGCGGCGTCATCACCTCGTCCTTGCTGACACTGGTGGTCGTACCGGTTGTGTATTGCTATATGGATGATCTGGCGCAATGGGCGCGAAAGGTTTTTGGCACGACCAAAGACCCAGCCAAGTAAAATTGACTACAATCGTCCAACATACCCCATGGAGTATTAAAAATGAACATCGAACAAGCCCGCTTCAACATGATTGAGCAGCAAATCCGCCCCTGGTTGCTGATGGACGAGTCTGTGCTGGAACTGCTGGCCATCGTCAAGCGGGAAGATTTTGTTCCCCAGCACCTCAAAAGCCTTGCATTTGCCGATCTGGCTATTCCGCTGCTGGGCTCCAGCGACGAAGCACTGGCTTTGGGTCAGTGCATGCTCGAGCCGCGTCTTGAAGCCCGCATGTTGCAGGACCTGGCCGTACAGCCTACGGAGACCGTTCTTGAAATTGGTGCGGGTTCGGGCTACATGGCTGCCTTGCTGGGCAAGAAAGCACGCAGCGTCGTGTCACTGGAAATGGTGCCCGAGCTTGCTGCCATGGCCCGTGCAAATCTCACTAAGGCCGGCATCCAAAACGTTGAAGTGCGCGAAGCGGACGGCTCACAATTCAAAGGTGCAGATGGCAGTTTTGACGTGATTGCGCTCAGCGGCTCGGTCACCGAAGTGCCAGATGCCCTTCTGAAGCTCCTGAAAGTTGGCGGCCGACTGGGTGCCTTTGTGGGCGATGAGCCGGTCATGCGCGCCACGGTCGTCACCCGCAACAGTGCAACCGATTTCAGCACGACGCAGACATGGGACACCGTCGCACCCCGCTTGCGCAACTTCCCCGAGCCTTCGCGCTTCAAGTTTTGATATTTACAGCCTGAGAACACCATGATCGTGCAAGTCCGACCTCTTGATCTGCCCCAATGGCTGCACAGCATGCGTGCACATGGCGAACCGGTGGTACTGGATGTGCGAGAACCCCGTGAACTGCAGGCTGCCAGCGTAAAAGCGGATGGATTTTCATTGGTCACCATTCCCATGGGGGTGATACCCCCGCGCATGAACGAACTGGACCCTCAGCAGCCGATTGCGTGCCTGTGCCACCACGGCGGGCGCAGCATGCAGGTTGCCCACTTCCTGCAGAGCCATGGTTTTGCGCATGTGGCCAATATTGCCGGTGGTATCAATGCCTGGTCTTCAGAACTTGACACCAGCGTTCCGCGTTACTGACCTGTTCAATCCCCTTTTTTCACGAGCCCGAGAAACAACACCATGTCCCGTCCACGCACACACTTTCGCCTTTTGCCAATCGTTTTTGCCCTGGGGGCAACGCTGTCGATGTCGGCGCAAGCCCAAAGCCTGGTGGACCTGTACAACGCGGCGCTCGGCTACGACACCACCTACCAGGCAGCCAAGTCGCAATTTGATGCGACCGTGGCCAAGGCCGACCAGGCCCGTGCGGCAATCCTGCCAACGGCCGGGTTGACTGCCGCTGCCAGCAGCTCCAATCAGGAACTGGTGCCCACACCGTCGCGCACCTATGGCACACAAACGGCCACTATCAGCGCCTCACAACCCTTGTACCGCC
>DAOQRI010000579.1:0-1667 GCA_035355475.1 Rhodoferax sp.
AAGCCGCGCCATTCTTGCTTCAGGATGCCGTCCGGGCCAATCAGGAACGTGCTGCGCTCGATGCCTTTGACCTTTTTGCCATACATGATCTTGTTTTTGACCACACCAAACATGTGGCACATTTTTTCTTCTGTGTCCGCAATCAGTTCAAATGGCAATTCAAGTTTGGTCTTGAACTCGTCGTGCGACTTCATGTTGTCGCGTGAAACGCCAAACACGGTGGCGCCAGCTTTCACAAAATCCTTGTATTTGTCCCGGAACTGCATGGCTTCGGTGGTGCAGCCAGGCGTATTGTCTTTGGGGTAAAAATACAACACCATGGTTTTTCCGACATGGGTAGTATTACTAACCTTGACTCCACTTGTTGCATTGGCTTCAAATTCGGGTAGGGGCTTGTTGACAATGATCGCCATAGGGTACTTTTAGTCTCGCGTTCTTAGGTGTCAGTCAAAGCAGAGGGATTAAAACGTGACAGCGTTTATCCACCCTCGACTGCAACCCATGATTTTACTCTGAAAAGCATCCTCCTCGAAGGTGCCAGGCTTGCGCTTACAACAAAAGGGCTGCAACTACCCGACGGCCTTCGCTGGCCAGAAAATTGTAGGTTCGGCAGGCGGCGTGGGTGTCCATGGTTTCCACACCTATTCGCTTGGCGTAAAGCGCCTGTAGCAATGCGGGGTTAGGGAAACGAAGGCGTTCGCCGCTGCCGAAGATAACCAGATCCGCATCGAGTTCTGCCACGCGGTCAAAGTGACCGGCCGTCAGGTCTTCAAAGCGATCGCAAACCCAGTCAAAACGGTCGCCTGCAGCGCTCAATACCAGGCTGGCCGTGAACCGCTCACCATTGATGGCAACCCAACCGGGTCCATAGCCAGTGACGGTGGGACCTTGTGTGGCGTCGGGGTGAAGTTTCATGGAGAGCCTTGGGTGAAATTTGAATGCTGCACCGCACTAATTTTGTGCGGAACTGTGGTCAAATTATAGGTTTAGCCTTGTGATCCCGACTTCCGGAGGCCCTTTGAAAACCATTCAGAAATCTGCCAAGCTGGCAAACGTGCTCTACGACATTCGCGGCCCCATCATGGATGCGGCGCGCCAGATGGAGGACGAGGACCAGAAGATCATCAAGCTCAACCTGGGCAACCTGGCAGTATTCGGTTTTGATGCGCCTGAAGAAATTCAGCAGGACATGATCCGCAACCTGCCAAATTCGGCCGGGTATTCGGACAGCAAGGGCATCTTTGCCGCACGCAAGGCGGTGATGCACGAGACCCAGAAGCAGGGCATCGCTGGCGTCACCCTGGACGATATTTATCTGGGAAATGGTGCCAGCGAGCTCATCACCATGGCCACCAATGCGCTGCTGGACAACGGCGACGAGCTGCTGCTGCCCATGCCGGATTACCCGTTGTGGACAGCGGCTACCAGCCTGTCGGGCGGTACGCCAGTGCACTACCTGTGTGACGAAGCCAATGGCTGGATGCCCAACCTGGACGATATCCGCGCCAAAATCACGCCTCGCACCAAGGGCATCGTGGTCATCAACCCCAACAATCCGACCGGTGTGCTGTATTCCGACGCCCTGCTGAAAAGCATTGTCGAAATCGCACGCGAGCACGGCCTGGTGATCCTGGCTGACGAGGTCTACGACAAGGTTTTGTACGACG
>DAOQRI010000580.1:0-1619 GCA_035355475.1 Rhodoferax sp.
ATTTGGGCTTCTTGCGGGACAGTGCGTCAGACGACTTGCTAATCAGGTTATCGATAAATTTTTTGATCATTCTTTTCTCTTGCGTGACAGGCGGCCAACGGACGGCAAAGCCAACTGTCCTCAACCAAACAGGTCAAGTATGCGCCATCCGCGCGCTACCGCCAACGCCCGTAAACGGGCATCCGGATTGGTGGCAACCGGCACCGTGGCCTTCTCCAGCAGAGGAAGGTCGTTTATGGAGTCCGAGTAAAACGTGGTGTGCACACCGTCCCATGCCAGCCCCCGTGCTTGCAGCCATTGCTCCACTCGCGTTACCTTGCCTTCACGAAAGGACGGCACACCCCGAATGGCGCCCGTATACCACCCCGCATGCGCATCGCGCTCCAGTTCCACCGCAATCAGTTCGCTGACACCAAAGGCCTGGGCGATGGGGCGGGTCACAAACTCGTTGGTCGCGGTGACGATGGCCACGGTGTCTCCCAGGCGCTGATGCTCCTGGACCAGAGCCAGGGCTTGTGGTTTGATGGCTTTTTGGACGCTATCCCTCATGAAATCTGCATGAGCAGCTATCGAACTAATAGCACCTTGCCGGCAAATAGCCGCCGTGGCAAATCGCACGTAGGCGTGCACATCCAGTGTTCCGGCCTGGTATTGGGCGTAAAAGTCGTCATTTCGACTCTTGAACTCCACCGGATCCACCCAGCCACGCGCAATGGTGAACTCGCCCCAGGCATGGTCCGAATCGATCGGCAACAGGGTGTGGTCCAGGTCGAATAAGGCAATTCGGATCATCAATTGTTATCCATCATGGATTTGATCAGCGGGATGGTGATGGCCCGCTGGGTCTGCAGGGCGTAGCCATCTAACAGTTCCAGCAATTCCATCAAACTGCCCAGATCGCGACTGAAGCGCGTGAGCATGTAGTCCATCACCTCATCGCCCAGAAAAACCCCGCGCGCGTCGGCGGACTGGCGCAGCACGGCACGGCGCTCCGGCTCACTCAAAGTCTGCAAATGAAAAATGTGCCCCCAACCCAGGCGCGTCCGCAAATCGTCGCGCAGTTGCAAATCCACCGGGGCACAATCTCCCGCAGCTAGCACCGGGCGCTGGTGGGTCTGTGCATTGACAAACCAGTTGAATGCGGTGTGTTGCTGCTCGGCCGTGTAGAGGTGCACATCGTCCAGCATGACCGCCGTCCATGATTCGCTGAATTCGGGTGCATTGAACACCGAGGCATCCAGCCAACCCACCCGAGCACCCTGGTCACGCAGCCCCTCGCGGGCAGCTTTCAGAAGATGACTTTTGCCGCTGCCGGGCGCCCCCCAAAAATAGGTGGCGACCGGTGAGCGGGTCAAACTGTCTGCGGCGTTGGCCTTGCTGCCAATCCACAACTCCATGTGGCGCAAGGCAGCTTCATTGGGGCCGGCACAAAAATTGGCGATCGTCGGCCCGGTCGACAGGCCGATATCCAGCGCGATTTGCTTCATGCGCGTGACCTTAACCCTGGTACAGGCGGCTGGAGAGATAGCCGGTGCGGATGCGCCGAATGGCCACCAGCAAGACGGCACTCAAGGGCAGCGCCACCAACACACCGACAAATCCGAACAACTGTCCAAACG
>DAOQRI010000581.1:0-1526 GCA_035355475.1 Rhodoferax sp.
GAACGAGTTGGCGATCTGCTCAATTTGCATGGTGCATTTCAGTCATTGAGCAAATCCCGGCAGAAGCGTGGCGCGGTTGATTTTGAAACCACGGAGACTCAAATCCTATGTGACGAGAATGGGCGTATCGAAAAGATAGTGCCTCGCTCACGCAACGTTGCGCATCGGGTTATTGAAGAAGCCATGTTGGCTGCGAACGTTTGCAGCGCAGATTTCATAGCGAAGAGCAAGCACCCTGGCTTGTTTCGCGTTCATGAAGGCCCGACTCCGGAGAAGAAAGAGATATTGCAAAACTACCTGAAGGCCACAGGGATAGGAATGTCTATCAGTGATGACCCATCGCCTGGTGAGTTTCAGGCCATTGCCAATGCAACCAAAGATCGTCCGGATGCGCAACAAATCCACTCCATGCTGCTGCGGTCCATGCAACAGGCAATTTACACACCAAACAATAGCGGGCATTTCGGCTTGGCATATGGTGCGTACACGCATTTCACCAGCCCAATTCGGCGTTACCCAGATTTGTTGGTGCACCGCGTGATCAAGTCAATTCTTGAGAAGACACGGTATCAGCTGCCCAACCTACCTGTACCTGGAGAAGCGCATGCCAAATTGGCTCGCCGACTGGAGAAAGTAGCTGGCTCACGAGTCATAGATCCCAAGCTGTCAAACAAGAAGACCAATGCAGAAGGCTCAGCGTGGTTGGCAGCAGGTTTACATTGCAGCGCGAACGAGCGCAGAGCCGATGAAGCAAGCCGTGATGTGGAAGCTTGGCTGAAGTGCAAATACATGAAAGAGCATCTGGGCGAAGAGTATGGCGGTGTGGTAACTTCTGCGACCAGCTTTGGGGTCTTCGTTACATTGGACGCGATGTACGTAGAGGGCTTGGTTCACATCACTGAACTGGGTGGAGAGTATTTTCGTTTTGATGAAGCACGTCAGGAGTTGCGAGGAGAGAGGACGGGTACCCGCTATGCGATTGGTACCCGCGTTCGCATTCAGGTCAGTAGGGTTGATCTGGATGGCCGGAAAATTGACTTCAGACTAGTGCAAGAAGGTGATGTTTTTGGGGCGCGGGGCCTGCAAGATAAACCGATTGGTCGCGAACCAAAATTGCGGACACAAGAGGGCGATCGATTTGAAGTCGATGTGGGTTCGCGTCCTGCATCATTCAAAAATGCGGCGGGGAAACGCATGTTAGGTAAATCAGGACGACCATCAAAGTCGTCGGATAAGACCCCTCTTTCGCAAAAGAAGACAACGAGAACACGCAGATAGCGAATCTTCATTTCGGTCGTACAAGGCAGTTGAAGTTTTACAAGCTTTCTGCCAGATCGAGTGCAGTCATAAAGTGTGATTTGCTCCAATGATCTGCCACTTGGCCATGCAGATATACCGATTCACAGGTACTTTGAAACGTGTGTTGTCCACAGGCAAGTTGAGCACCAATCAATCCAGCCAGTACATCTCCGGTTCCCGCTGTTGCCAAGCGAGCGTTGCCTGTTGGGTTGATGCGTGGCAGGGTG